>DATKSX010000119.1:0-5500 GCA_035531415.1 Chitinophagaceae bacterium | reverse complement strand
TGAAACCCCAGGGTTACCTTCCAAATTATTACCGTTCCGCAGGGGCTGAAATATTTTTCGACACCAAATGGTGGAATGAATACCCGCTCAGTTTCGGCATCCGGTATTCCAGGCTCTTCGATGCCGACCCGCTGGATCCTTCCAGGACCCACCTGATCGAGCTTGTTCTTCCTCTGCAACTTTTCTGATTCATCGAACTGTAATCTTCAGGGGAGGGGATCCGTAACGGATCTTTTTTACCGTATCCACCGCGATAATATGGTCAAAATAGAGGGTGTCCCCAGAAGCTAACTCGGCATTGACCCGGGGAAGCCAAAGGGTATCCAGGTGGTTGGAAAAGAAAGGGAAGGAGACATAATCCTCGATGGGCTGGGGCATTCCCGTCGAGTCATTGAACGAGGTATCCGGACTCTGTAAACCGAACTCGAAATAAGTGATTCGGTAACCCTGGTTGAACTGATCGATGGACCTGAGACCCCCCTGGAGCAGGACCCGGACCGTATCGGCACCGTAACTCCCCCCGCCCATCCCCCCAAGCAGGGTGCGCAGGATGGGATTGGCCCTGGGTTTGGGCCGGGCCAAAGTTTTTTTCCGGTGCTGCCCCTGGGCAGGCCGAAAGATCATCAGGGAAAGCATTAACATGGCGCATAAGGGGAGTCGGTTCATCAGCAGGAAATGGTCAGGTGGAGGGTTGGATATGTTTCAGGCTTTCATTCAGGGAACGGATCTTTTCCTCGGTATCAGATTTTTTCTGGCGTTCCCGGGCGATCAGGTCCGGCCTGGCCTTTTCCAGGAAAAGGGGATTGGAAAGTTTCTGGTCCACGGTTTCCAGAAAACCCCGAAGGTATTGCAGCTCCTTTCTGAGTTTTTCCGCCTGTTGCCCGGGATCCGGTAAACCTTTTTCAGTGGTGGCGATGAGGAATCCGTTATCCTTTCCGCAAAGGAAAGGAATGCTGTCCGGCACCGGCTTTGCGGTGAATTCCAGGCTAATACTTCCGCATTGCCGGATCAGGACGGAGGACATCCGCTGGTAAACTTCCCTTCGGGAAGTCATGACCCCCAGCCGGATTTCTTCCCGGGCAGGGATGCCATTGTTCTTCCGGGCATCCCGGACCGCGGTAATAAACGACTTGGCCAGTTCCCCTTCCTCCAACAGGTCCCGGTCGGGTTCCGTCAATCCCGGGAGGGATTGCCGGACCATCAGGTCATCTCCCATTCCCCGTGGTCTGAGCTGGTGGTATAGCTCTTCGGTCAGGAAGGGCATGAACGGGTGGAGCAACTGGAGCAGGGACTCGAAATGACCGAACACGGCTTCCAGGGTATAGGCATCCATGGACTGGTCCCGGGCAGGCTTGATCCATTCCAGGTACCAGGAGCAGAAATCATCCCAGATGAGGCGGTACAGCGTCTTTAAGGCTTCACTGATCCGGAATCCATCGAACTGCGTCTGCACCTGTAGGGAAGCTTCCCGCAGTCTTGCTTCAAACCAGAGCACCGCAAAAAGGTCTTTAGGTATGGCTTCATTGCCCCCTTCAAAAGGGCTATCTCCCCATTTGCGGAGCAGCTTCAAGGCATTCCACATTTTATTGCAGAACAGTCTTCCCTGGTTACAGCTGTCCTCGTCAAACAAAAGGTCATTTCCGGCTGGGGAAGAGATCAGAATACCGAACCGGACCGAATCAGCTCCGAAGCGGGAGATCAGGTCGAGCAGATCCGGGGAATTACCCAGAGACTTGCTCATTTTGCGGCCCTGTTTGTCCCGGACCATGCCGGTGAAATACACATCGCTGAAAGGCTTCTGATTTTCGAATTCAAAGCCTGCCATGATCATCCGGGCCACCCAGAAAAAGATGATATCATGTCCGGTAACCAGGACCTGGGTCGGGTAATAGTATGCGAAATCCGGATTGGCGGGCTCGGTAATCCCCCGGAAGACCTCGATGGGCCAGATCCAGGATGAAAACCAGGTATCCAAAACGTCAGGGTCCCGGGTCAGGGGGGAATCGGACCCGGGAAATTTTTTCCGGTAGGATTGCCGGGCGGCCTCCTCATCCTCGGCAACCACAAAATTTCCGGAAGCATCAAACCAGGCAGGGATTTGCTGCCCCCACCAAAGCTGCCTGGAAAGGCACCAGTCCTGGATATCTACCAGCCAGTTCTTATAGGCATTGATGAACCGGTCGGAAGGATGGATCCGTATATCGCCCAGCATGACCGCATCCAGGGCCGGTCCAGCCATTTCCTGCATCCTCAGGAACCATTGGGTTGAAATCCGGGGCTCCACCACTGCTTCAGTGCGTTGGGAATATCCGAGCTTGTTTTGGATCTCTTCCTTCCGGACCAGCAGGCCGAGGCTGTTCAGGTCGTCTACGATCTTCCTGCGGGCCTGGAAACGGTCCTCCCCGACATATCTTCCAGCAGCCTCGCTCATGGTCCCGTCGGGGTTCAGGACATCCACTACCGGCAAATGATGTTTCAACCCCAGGTTATAGTCGTTCAGGTCATGGGCAGGAGTGATCTTAAGGCACCCCGTCCCGAATTCCCGGTCCACATAAGGGTCAAACAGGATCGGTATCCTCCTGCCAATGAGGGGTACCTGGGCATACCGGCCCTCCAGATCCTGGTACCGGTGGTCCTGCGGGTGTACGGCGATTGCCGTGTCTCCCAAAATGGTCTCCGGCCTGGTGGTAGCGATGGTGATCCAGGGCTGGGAAGGATCCGGGGGATCTTCCAACCGGTACCGGACATAATAAAGGACCGAATGCACTTCCCGGTATTCCACCTCCTCATCGCTCAGGGCGGTTTTTGCGGAAGGATCCCAATGGATCATCCTTGCACCCCGGTAGATCAGGTCCTTCTCATAAAGCTTTACAAAGGTCCGGATGACCGCCTGGTAATAATGGTCATCCATCGTGAAATTGACCCGGTCCCAGTCGCAGGAACAGCCCAGCCTTTCAATCTGGCTATAAATAATATTTCCGTACTTCTCCCTCCACTCATAGGCATGGGAAAGGAATTGCTCCCGGGTCATGGAGGACTTGTCCAGTCCTTTTTCCTTGAGCATGGCCACAACCCTGGCTTCGGTTGCAATGGAAGCATGATCCGATCCGGGAACCCAGCATGCGTTAAACCCGTTCATTCTGGCCCTGCGGATCAGCACATCCTGAACGGTCTCGTTCAAGGTATGTCCCATGTGGAGGACCCCGGTAACATTCGGGGGAGGAATTACGATGGCATAGGGAACCCTCTCATCGGGAACCGACCGGAAATACCCGGAGGATTTCCAGTGGCTGTACCACTGCTGCTCCGTTTTTTCGGGCTGGTAATGAATGGAAAGGGCCATGCCGGGGATTCAGTTTGAATTCTGCCCGAATTTATCGACAATTGATGAGACGGTGAAACAAGGGTAGCATAAACAGAGCCGGGAGGTTTCAGTTGGGAAGCAAAGGGCAATCCATGGGCGATTAATCCTTCATTGCTTCAATGGATGTGCAAACCTGGTCCACCATCTTCGGACTGATGTCCAGATGGGTCACCATCCGCACCTGGGTGGGGGAGATGGGCATGACGATTATTCCCTCCCCTTTAAGTTTCTCTGCGAAGGTTTTGGGGTTCCAGCTCCCCGTAACCGAAAAAATCAGGATGTTGGTCTGAACCGGCAGCAGGTTCCGGATAAAGGATTTTTTGGTCAGGGATGCGGCGATCTGGCGGGCATGTTCATGGTCCTGGAGCAGCCGGTCTACATGATGATTCAGGGCATAAATTCCGGCTGCAGCCAAAAACCCAGCCTGCCGCATTCCACCCCCAAATTTTTTGCGGATGCGCCTTGCTTCCCCGATCATATCCCGGTCCCCGATCAGGACCGATCCCACCGGGCATCCCAGGCCCTTGCTCAGACAGAGGGAAATGGTGTCAAACAATCCGCCATATTGACTTGCGGTTTGACCCGTGGCCACCAGGGCATTGAACAAACGGGCACCGTCCAGATGGAGGTGGATCCCCTTTTGTTGGCAAAGGGCCCCGATCCTTATGATTTCCTGCAGGTCATAACAGCTTCCCCCGCCCCGGTTTGAAGTGTTTTCCAGGCATACCAGGGTGGTTCTTGCCTTATGGTCGTCCGGGGGGTTGATGACCTGTTCTATCTGGGCAGCCGTGATCCGGCCCAAATCGCCCGGTATGGGTCTGGCCTGGCATCCGGAATTGAAGGCCATGCCCCCTCCCTCATAAATGTAAACATGGGCCATATCACTGCAAACCACCTCGTCTCCCGGTTGTGTATGAACCTTGATGGCGATCTGGTTGGTCATGGTGCCAGAAGGGCAGAACAGGGCAGCCTCCCTGCCAAAGATCCCCGCCGCCATCTTTTCTAAAGCATTGATACTGGGATCTTCCCCGAACACGTCGTCCCCGACCTCGGCTTCCATCATGGCATTTTTCATCCCGGGTGTGGGCCGGGTCAGGGTATCGCTCCGCAGGTCGATCATAAGTCGGAAAATTTGGGCTGTTGGGAAAATGGGAATCAGAGGCCCGGGTAAAACGCAGTTATTGACAGGTTTATGTCAAAATTGATAAAATAAATGAAAAAACACGCAACTATTGAATTATTTTTGCGTCTAATTGAGTTAAACGCCTCCTGTTTTATGGGAATTGGTTGTTAGACTATTACAAAGTTTAAAAACTGTTAATAAAAATCAATCCGGATTCAATCATAGCATGATTTTTGTTATTCCATTATCCCCGTGCGTATTCTATTCCGGCCATTGAAAATAAAGCCAGTTTTAACGAGCGAGTGTTCCTATGAAGAACCTAACCGTAAATTGAATACGGATACGTTATATATTTATCATTTTTATATTTAAAATTTCTTAACCAACAGAATTTATGAGGCAGCTAAAAATTGCCACCCAAATTACCAACAGAGATTCCCAGGCCGTTGAAAAATACCTCCAGGAGATTTCCAAGATATCCCTTTTAACCCCCGAGGAAGAAACTACTCTTGCCCAGCGGATCAAGATGGGAGATCAAAAGGCGCTCGAACGGCTTACTACCGGTAATCTTAGGTTCGTGGTTTCAGTGGCGAAACAATATCAGCACCAGGGATTGTCCCTGAGCGATCTGATCAACGAGGGGAACCTCGGCTTGATCAAGGCGGCCCAGCGCTTTGACGAGACCAAGGGGTTCAAATTCATTTCCTATGCCGTATGGTGGATCCGTCAGTCCATCCTCCAGGCTCTTGCAGAGCAGGGAAGACTGGTCCGGCTACCCCAGAATAAGATCGGAACGTATAATAAAGCGAACAAGGCTTATATGGCGTTCGAACAGGAGAACGAACGGGAACCTTCAACCGAGGAATTGGCTGACATGCTGGCCATGAGCGAATCGGAGATCAATAATATATTCAGCAGCAATACCCGCCATATGTCCCTGGATGCTCCGGTGCATGAAGCTGAGGATGTTGCCATGGGAGACCTTTTGGAAGGCGGCGATGTCACTGATAATG
>DATKSX010000118.1:0-15767 GCA_035531415.1 Chitinophagaceae bacterium | reverse complement strand
CGCAACGGTTAAAAAGGGCTACAGCGGAGTGGCGGTGTTTACCCGGATCAAGCCCGACCTGGTGGAATATGGTCACGGCCACGGAGCCAGCGACGGGGAGGGCAGGGTGATCCAGCTCAATTTCGGGGACCTGCGATTGATCAACGCCTATTTCCCTTCCGGGACCTCCGGTGAAGAGCGCCAGGGGTTCAAGTACCAATGGCTGGACCAGTTCATGGACTACCTTGAAAACCTGAAAAAATCCTATCCCAGGCTGATCCTTGGCGGGGATTATAATATCGCCCACCGGGAGATCGATATCCACGATCCGAAAGGGAATAAGAACTCCTCAGGTTTTCTTCCCGAAGAACGGGCCTGGATGGACCGGTTCTTCGGGAAGGGCTGGGTGGATACCCTGAGGAAACTGCGGCCCGAGCCTGGCCAGTACAGCTGGTGGAGCCAGCGCTTTCCTTCCGTGAGGGCCCAGAACAAGGGATGGAGGATCGATTATCTCAATGTTACCAGCAACCTGGCCGACCGGGTTCTGGATGCCCGGATTCTTCCCGATGTGACCCACAGCGATCACTGCCCCGTGATGCTCCGGATCAGGACCTGAACCTGCAATGGAAAGGGCAATAAGGTTTTGCCCCGGTGACCCGGAACCCCTTGCGGACGGGCCATCGGAGGATATCCCCGCCTGACCCTGTTCCGGCTGAATGACGATCCCGCGTCTGAAATTCAGACTCCGTGCGCATTTCGGTGGAATCCCGGACCGCCATAACCGGCATCATCTTTGGGGTGAATCGCTGGAATCATTGCCAGCAGCAGATTTCAGGGGATATTTTTTTTGGAAGATTCGCTCAAAGTATTTGGTAATGATACAAAAGGCATTATATTTGCCGGTATCCAATATTTCATTCCTCATCAAAAAACCAAAACCTTTATGAACAAAGCCGAATTAATCGACAAGATTGCCAAAGATTCTGGAATCAACAAGACCCAGGCCAACGATGCCCTGGATTCTTTCACCAAATCAGTGGTGGACACCCTCAAGAAAGGCGGGAAGGTCACCCTGGTTGGCTTCGGGACCTTTTCCGTCACCAAGCGTTCTGCCCGGAAAGGCCGGAATCCCCAGACCAATAAGGTGATCAATATCCCGGCAAAGAAAGTGGCTAAATTCAAGGCAGGTAAAGAATTTTCTTCCAGGCTGAAATAGCCGGCTGTTTCAACTGGATAAAAGGCAAGGCAACCCAGGTTCCTTGCTTTTTGTTTTTTATAGAGGAACCCTCAAAATTTTTCCATGGGAAAAGGTGATGTAAAAACAAAGAAGGGCAAGATCTCCAAAGGATCCTTCGGAAAATCCAGGCCCGCACGCAGAAAGAAAAAAGGACCGGCCAAAAAGGCCTGATCTCCATCAGGGGGAAAGTCTCCTGATCTTCCATCCCTTCCGGGAACGGATGTATTCCAATCGGTCGTGGAGCCGGTCCGGCCTGCCCTGCCAGAATTCGAAAAGGGTGGGTTGGAGCAAAAACCCTCCCCAGCGATCGGGCCGGGGGATCGGTTTTCCCCGGAAGCGTTCCGCGACCTGGGCCACTGCGGCCTCCAAAGCGGCCCTGTCCTTCAGAGGCCTGCTCTGTAAGGAGGCTACCGCGCTGATCTGGCTCCCCTCCGGCCTGCTGTGGAAATACTGATCACTTTCCTTTTCTCCCATTCGGATGACCTTTCCTTCCACCCTCACCTGACGTTCCACTTCCTTCCAGAGGAAAACCAGGGAGGCAAAAGGATTTTCCTTCAGTTCCCTTCCCTTACGCGACCCGTAATCGGTGTAGAATGCAAAACCCCTTTCGTTCACGCCCTTGAGCAGCAGGACCCTTGCAGAAGGCCTTCCATTCTTACCGACGGTGGCCAGGATCATGGCATTGGGTTCGGGCACTCCGGCAGCAAGAGCCTCGGAGAGCCAGTGAGAGAACTGGGTGATGGGATCGGGAGCTGCAGACCTTTCATCCAGTGAGGAAAGGCGGTAATCCTTCCTCATTCCGGATAATTTTGAGGGGGTCTTTGCTCCTGATTTCATGGGAAAAGGGATTTTCGGCGGGATGTTCAAGAACAAGGCTCAGCGCCGCACCATCGTGCCCACTTCTTCCCCGAGGACCACCCGGAGCAGGTTGCCCGGCTTGTTCACATCGAAAACGATGATGGGCAGGTTATTTTCCTGGCAGAGGGTGAAGGCTGTCATGTCCATCACGTTGAGGTTATTGCGGTAAACCTCATCAAAGCTGATCTCCCGGTATCTTTTCGCGTCGGGGTCTTTTTCGGGGTCTGAAGAATAGATCCCGTCGACCCGGGTCCCCTTAAGGATCACATTGGCCTGGATCTCGATTGCCCGGAGGGAGGCCGCAGTATCCGTGGTGAAGTAGGGATTTCCGGTTCCGGCGCCGAAGATCACGATCCTTCCTTTTTCCAGGTGCCGTATGGCCCGTCGCCGGATATAGGGTTCCGCGATCTGTTCCATCTTGATGGCGGACTGGAGGCGGGTATACAGGCCGATCTTTTCCAGACGGCTCTGCATGGCCATCCCATTGATGACCGTGGCCAGCATGCCCATGTAATCCCCCTGGACCCGTTCCACCCCGGTCTCCTCCCCGTCCATGCCCCGGAAAATATTACCTCCTCCGATCACAATGGCGATCTGGACGCCGAGGTCGTTGATGGATTTGATATCCGTAGCGTATTGTCCCAGCCTTTTGGGATCAATACCGTAACCGGCATCCCCCATCAGGGATTCACCGCTGAGCTTGAGCAGGACACGCTTATACTTTGGATCCATGAAGGGATATTGGGGATTTGAAACCGGGACCCAAATTAGACAATTCCTGCAATAACCCGGGAAGACAGGTAAGGGTGGTGCCAGGAGAAAGCAGCAGGAGGATATGGGATCAGGCTCCCAGGGCGACTCTTTTGAAGGCAGTAACCTTCAGTCCCGGGTCAACGGATTTCAGGAATCCGGCAACCGTCTGGTCTCCGTCCTTCACGAAGGCCTGGCCCAGAAGGGTGCTGTCTTTGAAAAACTTGTTCAGTTTTCCCAGGGCGATCTTTTCGGCGATTTCCGCGGGTTTTCCTTCGGCCCGGATCTGTTCCACATAAATCGCCTTTTCCCTTTCAATAACGGTTTCCGGAATCCCGGCCTGGTCCACCGCAATGGGGTTCATGGCGGCGATCTGCATGGCGAGATCCCTTCCCGCGCTTTCGGTCGCAGGAGAGGGGGCCTGATTCAGGCCAACCAGCACTGCCACCCGGTTTCCTGCATGGTTATAGGCGACCACGGTATCGGCCTGGAGCCTTTCCAGCCGGGCCACCGCAATCTTCTCCCCGATACGGCCCACCTGGTCCAGAATGCGGTCCTTCACGGTGGCACCCCGGAACGGAGCTTCGTCAAGCCGGGCGCTGTCCCCGGCCCCGGACTCCAGGGCCGTGGAGGCCAAATCCTGGGCGAACTGGACAAAATCCTGATTCTTGGCCACAAAATCAGTCTCGCAGCTGAGCAGCAGGATCACTCCGGTTTTCCTGTCGGCTGAGGTCCGTGCGATCACGACTCCCTCCCGGGCTTCCCGGTCGGACCGGAGGGCGGCCACCTTCGCTCCTTTTTTTCTCAGATAATCGATGGCTTTTTCCATGTCGCCATCGCTTTCCACCAGGGCCTTGCGGCAATCCATCATTCCTGCGCCGGTCTGCTGGCGCAGCTTGTTCACTTCTGCTGCGGTTATCGTGGGCATTGGAGGGGGTTTGAATCGGTTGAAATAAATGGGAAGTCCCCCGCACCGGGGGATCGAATCCGGAGTGGTCCGGCCGGATTATCTTTTGTGCGGCGGCCTTCTGCCCCCGAAGCCGGCGGTGGTGGTTCTGCGCCTTGGGGGAGCGCTCGGCCCCTTGGAACGATTTCGGCTGGCCCGTTCCTCGTCGGTTTCCATTTCGAATTTCCTCACTTTTTTGTCGGTACCATCGTCCTCTTCCACCACTTCTTCCTTCTCACTGGCCCTTTCGGCCAGGCCTTCCGCAATGGCGGCGGTGATGAAACTCGTGATGATGGCGATGGACTTGGTTGCATCGTCATTGGAAGGCACGGGATAATCCACCAGGGTGGGGTCGGAGTTGGTATCCACCATCCCGAAGGTGGTGATGTTCAGCCTGCGTGCCTCCGCCAGGGCGATATGTTCATGGGTGATGTCGATGATGAAAAGGGCTGCAGGAACACGGGCCAGCTGGGAGATGCCCCCAAGGACCTTTTCCATTTTGTCCTTGTCCCGGGACAGGGAAAGCCTTTCTTTCTTGGTGATGTTCTCAAAAGTGCCGTCGGAAAGCATCTTTTCGATGCCCTGCATCTTCTTGACGCTTTTGCGGATGGTGCTGAAATTGGTTAGCATGCCCCCCAGCCATCTTTCCGTGGCATAGGGCATGTTGACCCTCCGGGCCGCATCGGCGACGATCTCCTTGGCCTGCTTCTTGGTGGCCACAAACATGATTTTCTTTCCGCTCTTGGCAATGGACTTCAGGGCTGCAGCGGCTTCCTGCAGGCTTTCGGCCGTCTTGTTCAGGTCGATGATATGGATCCCCTTTTTCTCAGCAAAGATGTAGGGAAGCATTTTTGGGTTCCATTTCTTCTTCAGGTGCCCGAAATGGACTCCGGCTTCAAGCAACTGCTGCTGCAGGGTGGGGGTGTTTTCTTCCATGTCTTATGGTTGATGAATGGGTTGTAGGGTTAATTGAAAAGAAAAGATTGAAGGAAAGCATCACCGCTTGGAGAACTGGAAGCTCTTGCGGGCCTTCTTTTTTCCGGGCTTCTTCCTTTCCACCCTCCGGGGATCCCTTCTCAGGACTCCCGCGAGTTTCAGGTTGGGCCTGAAATCCGCATTCAGGGAGATCAGTCCCCTGGCGATTCCCAGTTTTACCGCTTCGGCCTGACCCTTGGTCCCCCCTCCGTCCAGGCTCACCGTGACGTCGAACTTATCCAGCGCGTCGATGGCCTTAAGGGGCATTTCCACCTGGTTCTGCAGGTAGATGATCGGGAAATAGGCCTTGTAATCCTTACCGTTGATCAGGATATTTCCGGTCCCTTTTGCCAGGAAAACCCGGGCGACGGCTTCCTTGCGTCGGCCAATGGTGCTTTTCTGTTTCTCCATGTAAGCGGTTTTCTATTCAGGTTTAACGTTAAGTGGCTTGGGTTTCTGGGCGGCATGGGGATGCTCGGGACCGGCATAGACCATCAGTTTGCGGAACATCTGCCTTCCGAGCCTGTTTTTGGGCAGCATCCCCTTGATGGCCCGTTCCAGGACGGCTTCTGGCCGCCTGGCCAGGAGGTTTCGGGCGGACTCCGCCTTCTGGCCCCCGGGATAACCCGAATAAGTGATATAATCCTTGTCATCCAGCTTGTTGCCGGTGAAAACGACCTTTTCCGCGTTGATCACGATCACGTAATCCCCGCAATCGGTATGGGGCGTGTAATAAGGCTTGTTCTTACCTCTCAGGATGGCGGCAATCCTGGAACACATTCTTCCCACGGTTAGGTTGGTGGCGTCCACCACGTACCAGTCCCGTTTCACGGAGGCTGCGTTGACAGACTGGGTCCTGAAGCTCAAGGTGTTCACTATGATTTCAATTTAGGACTGCAAAGGTAGACCAGGGCCGGGAATAAAAGAGGGAAAAGGGATAGAATTTTAAAAACAGTTATTATATGTTATTGAAAATCAATTAATATTTTGATCATAAATTTTTGTCATGGAATAAAATGGAGGAAGGACCGGTCAATTCCGGCTCCTTCCCCCCAGGAAGATCATAATATAATATACCAGGGTGACCAGGGAGGAGACCGCAGCGACCACATAGGTCATGGCAGCCCACCAAAGGGCGTCTTTTGCCTGGACCTGTTCGGCGACATTGGTCAGACGGGTCCGCTCCATCCAGGAAAGGGCCCGGGCTGAAGCATCAAATTCCACGGGAAGGGTGATGAAGGAAAACAGGGTGGTCAGTCCAAACAGGACGATGCCTGCCATGAGCAGCTGGGGGAAGATCCTCAGGGTCAGGATTCCGGCCAACAGGATCCAGGTTACGATGCTGGAGCTGAACTGCACTGCCGGAACCATCCTGGAGCGGAGCATGAGCAGGCCATAGGACTGCGCATGCTGCAGGGCATGGCCGCATTCATGGGCAGCCACCGCGGTGGAGGCCACGCTGGAACCGGTATATACCTCCGGGCTCAGGTTGACGGTTTTGGTGACGGGGTTATAATGATCGGTCAGAAATCCTTCGGCAGAAATCACCTTGACATCGTGAATGCCGTTGTCCTGAAGCATTTTTTCAGCCACCTCCTTCCCGGTAAGCCCGGCGGAAAGGGGAATCCCGGCAAAGGCCTTGAATTTGCTTTTCATCCGGTAGCTGACCAAACCCCCTGCCGCGGCTACCAGGATCAGGAGGAACCACAAACCGCCATTACCATAAAAAAAGTAGGGGATCAATAACATGGAATCAGTTCAAGGACTTTTAGGGGCCAAAAGGACCAGCAATTGCCTGCAAAATACTGACCAAACGGTTTCAGACCTTCGGGAGTCGGGATGGAAGGTTATTCGACCGATCCGTTCCGGTAAAAAGGCTCCATTTTGGAACCCGTTTAGACATTATGTCAGTAGTGTGACATATTTTCATGAGCTCTGAAATGGCCCGGAAAGGCTCTTCCGGAACGCCCGGTATCAGCCCGAAATTACCCGGATATTGAACTGCTAAAACCTGATTATAAATGGCCTAAAATAATAAGAGTTTTCTTAATTTAACTATAATTAATAATTGGTTAACCATGTTATACATATATAAAAATATTTTATCTGAAAAAGTTATCAACAAGAATTAAATAAACTTTTTTATTCTGGGGCCATTTATTAATTTACACCTGAATTTAATGGGTTAGTAAGTAAAAAGAGTCAGCAGATTTCAAAATTCGCTGGCTCTTTTTCGTTTCGGGATTCCCCCAGACTTTTCAAGGCCGGAATGATGCTGAAATGGCCGGATAAATGATCGGCCGGAGCGGATTTTTTTCCGGTACCCGGTTTTCCTCCCATCCCTTCCGTTTTGAAAATGGTCCTTCCAATCTGATTCCATGAATAAGTCCAAAACGGCTTTTTTTTGCCAGCAATGCGGTTATGAATCTCCCAAATGGACGGGAAAATGTCCGAGCTGCGGGGCATGGAATACCCTGGTGGAAGAATTGGTCCAACGTGAACCTGAATCGCAACCTTCCGGATGGAGGCAGGGAACAAAAACGGAATCCAGGCCGGTTAATCTCAATGCCATTCCGGGCGGACCCGAAGAAAGGATAATCACCAGGGACGATGAACTCAACCGGGTGCTCGGCGGGGGAATCGTGCCAGGATCCCTGGTCCTTCTGGCGGGGGAACCCGGTATTGGTAAGTCCACCCTTTTTCTCCAGGATGCGCTGGGGTTAAAAGAACTGAAGGTCCTTTATGTAAGCGGAGAGGAAAGTGCCCAGCAGATCCGGACCCGCGCCGAAAGGATTGGCCATACCAGCGAGAATTTCTATCTGCTGACGGAAACCTCCACCCAGTCCATATTCCAGGAGATCAAAACCCTGCAACCCCGGTTGGTAATAGTGGATTCCATACAGACTTTGCAATCCTCCTATATTGATTCGGCGCCGGGAAGCGTATCCCAGATCCGGGAATGCGCCGCGCAGTTTCAGCGTTTCGCCAAAGAAACCGGGGTCCCGGTTTTGTTGATCGGCCATATCACCAAAGACGGTTCCATTGCCGGACCCAAAATCCTGGAGCACATGGTGGATACCGTGCTCCAGTTCGAAGGAGACCATCATCATGTCTACCGGATGTTGCGTACCATGAAGAACCGATTCGGTTCCACGGCGGAACTTGGGCTTTATGAAATGACCCTGAAGGGACTCAGGCAGGTACCCAATCCTTCCGAGATTCTGCTTTCGGAAAGGGAGGAGCCTCTGAGCGGGATCGCCATTGCCTCCACCATCGAAGGGCTCCGACCGATGCTGATTGAAACCCAGGCACTCGTTACCGAATCGGTATATGGAACTCCCCAACGGACTGTGAGCGGCTTTGATCTCAGGAGGCTTCAGCTCCTGCTTGCGGTTCTGGAAAAACGGGGAGGGTTCCACTTCTCCACCCGGGATGTCTTCCTCAACATCGCCGGGGGCATCCGGGTGGAGGATCCTTCCATTGATCTTGCCGTCCTCAGCGCCCTGCTTTCCTCTTTTGAGGACACCCCCATCCCCCACAATGTCTGCTTTGCCGGGGAGATCGGCCTGAGCGGTGAGGTCAGGACGGTAAACCGGGTGGAACAGCGGATCGCTGAAGCCGAAAAGCTCGGGTTTGAGCGGATATTCATCTCCAGGTTCAATAAAAAGGGGCTGGATATCTCCCGGTTCAAGATCAGCATTACCCTGGTTTCCAAGGTGGAAGAAGTTTATCAGAAGCTTTTCGATGCCCCCAGGAAATAAGCTTCCCGCTCCTGGAAAAAATTGCCATTAAATCTGGGTTTCCGTAATTTTAGTATCCGGATTTGAATTCTTACCGGGTAAATCTGTAAAATAGAAAACTTATGATACGTTCATTAATCATTTCCCTGCTGCTCACCCTGGGGGGTGGGACCGGGATATACAGCTTCAAGGTTCCTGCCCTGAATGGAGGAACCATCAATCTTTCCAAGTACAAGGGGGAGAAAATTCTGATCGTCAATACCGCATCCAAATGCGGTAACACTCCCCAGTATGCCGACCTGGAAAAACTCTATAACACCTATAAGGGCAAACTGGTGATCATCGGTTTTCCGGCGAACAATTTCGGGCAACAGGAGCCGGGAACCAACAAGGAGATTTCAGCATTCTGCACCAAGCAATACCATATCACTTTCCCGATGGCGCAGAAGATTTCCGTTTTGGGAGCGGACACTTACCCGCTGTATAAATGGCTGGAGGCCGATGCCCAGAAAAAGGGACTTTCCCCGGCGCTTCCCCAGTGGAATTTCCAGAAATACCTGCTGGACGAAAAAGGTAACCTGGTAGCGGTATTTAATCCGAAGACCAAACCTTTCGATCCGACCATTATCGCAGCGATCGAAAAGCAATATTGATTTTTCCCTTTAAAAAAGGCTAAGGATATTTAAGGCCCGGGTCCCGCGACCTGGGCCTTTTCTTTCACAGGCCCAGTCCAAACCGGTCCCTGGTCTCCTGCGCAAGGGGATAACCCGCATCGGCATGCCGGATCACTCCGAGTGCCGGGTCATTGTGCAACACACGGGACAGTCTTTCGGCCGCCTGCGGGGTGCCGTCCGCCACGATCACCATGCCTGCATGAAGGGAATAGCCCATGCCGACTCCCCCTCCATGGTGGAAGCTCACCCATCCCGCTCCCCCGGCAACATTGATCAGGGCATTGAGGACGGGCCAGTCCGCAATGGCATCGCTGCCGTCGGCCATGGCTTCGGTCTCCCGGTTTGGGGACGCGACCGATCCGGTATCCAGGTGGTCCCTCCCGATCACAATGGGAGCTTTCAGCTTTCCTTCGCGCACCAGGTCATTGAACAACAGGCCGGCCTGCTCTCTTTCCCCCATTCCAAGCCAGCAAATCCGGGCGGGTAGTCCCTGGAAAGCGACCTTTTCTGAGGCGAGCTTCAGCCAGCGGTGCAGACCGGTGTTGGAGGGAAACAGTTTCATGAGCTCCCGGTCCGTGGTATAAATATCCTCCGGGTCTCCGCTGAGGGCAACCCAGCGGAAGGGCCCCTTTCCCTGGCAGAACAACGGCCGGATATATTCCGGAACGAAACCTGGAAACTGGAAGGCATTTTCCACTCCCCCGGCAAGCGCCTGACCCCGGATGTTATTGCCATAATCGAATACGACGGATCCCCGGCTTTTGAGTTCCAGCATCAGCCGCACCTGTTTGCAGATGGAGGCTACCGCCTTTTGCGTATATCCGGCAGGATCCTGGCTTCTCAGGGTCCCGGCTTCTTCCACGGTCAGGCCTTCCGGGAAATAACCATTCAGGGGATCATGGGCCGAGGTCTGGTCGGTAAGGGTGTCTGGAACCACTCCACGGGATGCAAGTCTTTCCAGAAGGTCCACCGCGTTGGCAGCCACTCCGACCGACAGGGCTTCGCCCCGGGCCTTCGCCTCCAGGGCCATATCGATTGCCTCATCGATATTTTTCGCCATCCGGTCCAGGTAACGGGTCTCCAGTCTTTTCCTGATTCTCCAGGATTCCATTTCGGCAGCCAGGCATACTCCTTCGTTCATGGTGATGGCAAGTGGCTGAGCCCCGCCCATCCCTCCCAGGCCCGCAGTCACATTGAGCCTGCCCTTCAGGCTGCCTCCGAAATGTTTTTCAGCCAGGGACAGATAGGTCTCATAAGTGCCCTGGACGATGCCCTGGGAACCGATATAGATCCAGCTTCCCGCCGTCATCTGGCCGAACATGATCAGTCCTTTGGCTTCCAGCTCCCGGAATACCTCCCAGGTTGCCCATCTGCCGACCAGGTTGGAATTGGCGATGATCACCCGCGGCGCCATCGGGTGGCTGCGCAGGATTCCTACCGGCTTCCCGGACTGGACCAGGAGGGTCTGGTCCTCCTCCAGCTTTTGGAGGCATACCAGGATCTGGTCGAATGCTTCCCAGTTTCGGGCTGCCTTCCCGGTGCCCCCGTAAACGATCAGCTCCCCGGGCCGTTCCGCCACTTCCGGGTCCAGGTTGTTCTGGATCATCCGGAAAGCAGCTTCCTGGGTCCAGCCCTTGCAGTGGAGCCGGGTTCCCCGGGGAGCGCGGATCACCCTTTCGGTTTTCGGTTCCATGGTTGCGGTTTGGAATGAAACCAAATGTACAAAATCGGCCTCTGCGGCTTCCGGGGCCCTGATTCCAAATCTTTACCTTTGGGCGAAAGGAAAAAATCATTCGATGAAACTGGCGACCCAATTGATCCATGCCGGAATGGAGCCGGACCCCTCCACAGGGGCCATCATTCCCCCGGTTTACCAAACCTCCACCTATGTCCAGCTCGCGCCGGGGAAACACCGGGGCTTTGAATATGCCAGGACTCAGAACCCCACCCGAAAGGCCCTGCAGGACGCACTGGCCACGATCGAGAAGGGCAAATACGGGATTTGTTTTGCGAGCGGGATGGCGGCCAGCGATGCGGTGCTCCGGCTGCTCAAACCCGGAGATGAGGTGCTCGCCACCAACGACATGTATGGAGGTACCTACCGCATGTTCACCAAGATTTTCGAGCCCTGCGGGATCAGGTTCCGGTTTATCGATATGCAGGACCCCGGAGCCATCGGGAAAGAAATCAATCCGTTCACCCGGATGATCTGGATCGAAACCCCGACCAACCCCATGATGAAGGTGATCGATATAGCGGCCAGTTCTGCCCTGGCGAAAAAAACCGGGATCCTGGTCTGCGTGGATAACACCTTTGCCTCTCCCTGGTTGCAGAATCCCCTGGAGCTGGGCGCCAATATCGTGGTTCACTCCGCCACCAAATACCTGGGAGGACATAGTGATACCATCCACGGGGCCGTAATAGTCAAGGACCAGGCAATTGCCGATCAGCTTTATTTTATCCAGAACAGCTGTGGTGCCGTGCCCGGTCCCCAGGATTGTTTCCTCGTACTTCGGGGGATCAAGACCCTCCATGTCCGGATGCAGCGGCATTGCGAGAACGGGAGGGAAGTCGCCCATTTTCTGCGGAATCATAGCCGGGTGGGGAAAGTGTATTGGTGCGGTTTTGAAGATCACCCGGGGCACCAGATCGCCAAAAGGCAGATGAGGGATTTCGGGGGGATGATCTCTTTTACCCTGAAGGACGACAGCATGGATGCCGCTAACCGGGTCCTGGGACACACCAAACTATTCTCTCTCGCCGAATCCCTAGGAGGGGTGGAGTCCCTGATTGGCCATCCGGCATCCATGACCCACGGTTCCATCCCGAGGGAAGAACGGCTCCAAAACGGCCTGGTCGATTCCCTGATCCGCCTGAGTGTCGGAATTGAGGACGCCGGGGATCTCATTGAGGATCTCCGCCAGGCCATCGGCTAAACCGGTATCCCGCTGCCTGGATCCGCAACCAGGCCAATGGTCCAACCTGCATGGAATGGAGGCTTTACAGGAGCCACAAAAATTCGCGGTCAATTCCAGCCCGGTATCCCCGGGAAGGAGGCTTTTGCGGGGTAACCCTAACCACAATTATGGGATCATCCTTTTTGGTATTGTCTCAGTTTGAGATTTAATTTTCATTGGTAACCTCCACCCCATATCGTATTGCCGCTTCCAGTACCTTGATGTTTATATCTTTTAGCTTATTGAACCTAATGCAATACCCGGTCACCTTCGCCTTGCCAAGTTCTTTTCCATAGGTTTGGGCTAAATATGTCTTATCCTTGATACCAAGGATATAGATAGAGATCCCGGTCTTGTTTGCGCTCAAACCAATTTGAAAAAACTCCTTGGTTTTTCCATCAGCATATTTTATGGTGTAATATCCATATCCTATGTTGGGGTTACTAACAGTTTTACCCTCACTGTTTTTACCATCATCGAACCATAATTTACATCCTGGTAATGTTTCAAGTATGTGCCTATGCAAAGTTTGGATATCACTAAGTTTTGGTCCAGGTTGGCTGGTAATATACTTTTCGATTTGTTCTTGTACGTTCATATCAAATATTGAATTACGAGTTAATAATTTACCTTTTCAAATCCCGCTTCATTTTCAGTCATACCCTAATTCATTTTTTTTACCTTCAAAAGTAACTTTTCTCTTTTCTTTGGTTCACCATTTAAATTTCAAAATGAGACCCTCCTATGATGAATTGCTGAAGTTTAGCGAGAATGTTCCTGTTTGTGCATAAATATTACATAAAGCTAAAAATTTTTACCAAGTGTTATAATCGCCAATCAATCTCCTATGAACAGATGGATATTTCACCACTGCAAAATCGCGTTCAAATTAAATAAAAGGCAGCAATTGTAATCTACCTAAAACAGATTCTTATTTGTTTAGAACTGCATTGTCTCACCTACATTTTTGCTGCCGGATAAAACATTGAGCTGATTATTTTTCCTGGTGTGAATGAATATTTTTTTGATCTTATGAAAACCCTATTAAACACTATTGTACTACGCTTGAGACATACGGTGTCTGATGCATCATCACGAACCTTATCCTGGACAAGAGCTTCTTGGCAATCTTGATGATAGCCTGATTCTTTTTCATTTTTTTGCAATAATGGGAAAATGCCACAGTCATGGCCGGATCCAGGCTGATTGCTTTCCAGCTGGCCTCTATGAGGATCTCCCTGAGCTTGGGATGGCCCCGGTAGCTTAGATCCGAAGCCCTGTCATACTCACCACTGGACTGGGTGTTTGGGATGAGCCCGATATAGCAGCAAAGCTGATCGATGCCCCTAAAGCGGTTAAAATCCCCGATTTCAGTCAAAAACAGCAAAGCACTGATCTGGCCTATACCCGGAACACTGCGGATCAGGGCCACCTGGTCTTTATATCGATCTTCCAGAGCCAGAGTGCGTAACTCCCTGGTGGTCTGAAGCACTTGTTCCCTGGTATATTCAAAGCTCCGTATCAGTAGATCCAGAGATTTACGGGCCTGGGGCGTGGCCATAGGCAGCTCTTTAAGCCACCGGGTATAGTTTTTGGACCAATAGGTTATCCTTCCGGTGTCATCCTCCATCCGGGGAGTAATGCCTTGGAAGTACAGGGCACTCGTGATCCGGTTTTTGCAGCAGGTTTGGTCTTTGACAAATTGTAGGTAATTACGGACTATACAGCGGTCGTCCTGCTGCTGGACCGAAGGGATATGGATAGGAGTGAGCATCCCTGTGCTCAGACACCGAGCCAGCTTGCCGCAGTCAACCGGATCGGATTTCTGTTGCTTTTCCTTGTCCATGGTGGGCACATCAGAAGGGTTTACTATGATACAATCTATTCCCCGCTCAGCCATCTGGCGCTGCGGGCTGAAGCCGCAGAAGCCGGCCTCATAGACCGCTTGGAATCTGGCTCCCGGGAATTGGGATTTCAAGGTTCTTTCCAGAGCTTCCACTTTCGCGGGCTGGGAATACCGCTTCAGAATCCTGCCTTCCATCATCAGGCAGATACTCCAGGAGTTCTTATGGACATCGGCGCCGCAAAAAATGGTTTTGCCCGTAAAATCCAATTGCTTAACTTGTTTCATGAGTTCCTGTTTAAAAGTGATTAAAAATTATTTGCACTTTTAATCTAAGCTTTTTACAGGAACTCTTTTTTTATTAGCTAAATCAGGGGACTAAATTCATACATACGATCTACCTCCTTTTTTGAAGGAACGGGGAGCCATTCAGGAAGGATGTTCGTACACAAAGGGTTGACAGTCAATTAAAAATTTGAAATATTATAAAATTTAGTCAATATATTGACAATATTTTACTTAAATTTGTCAACATAATGACCATATTTTTATGATAATTGTAAAAAGGGTTATAGAAGCACAAATTGAAAGCGCCATCGGCAAAAACAAAGTGCTATTGATAATGGGTACCAGGCGGGTTGGAAAAACCTTCCTTTTAAAAGCCATCCAGGCCAACCTGGAACAGCCAGCTGTCATTTTAAACGGCGAAGATTTTGAAATCCAGGAATTGTTAAAAAATATTTCCGCAGCAAACTACAAACTTATTGTTGGTTCAGCAAAGCTGATCATAATAGATGAAGCTCAGGCCATACCTAATATTGGAAAGATCCTGAAATTCATGGTGGATACCATCCCCACTCTAACCGTTCTGGCAACCGGATCTTCTTCCTTCGACTTATTAAATAAGGCCGGGGAGCCATTAACCGGAAGGAAAATACAATTCGATTTATATCCACTTTCACAATTGGAATTGAACGGCATTGAAACATACCCTGATGCAATTCAGCACCTGGAAGAAAGGTTGGTGTTGGGCAGCTATCCGGAATTACTACAATTAAACTCCTACATCGATAAATCGGAATATCTCCTGGAACTTATCCGGTCTTATTTACTTAAGGATATTCTTGCTTTTGAAGGAATAAGGCAATCCGATAAAATTATCCGGCTCTTGCGGTTAATCGCGTATCAGGTGGGTTCTGAAGTCTCCTATAATGAATTGGCATCTCAATTAGGGATGAGTAAAAATACGGTTGAAATTTATTTAGACCTTCTCAACAAGGTTTTCATCATTTATCGACTTCCGGCATTTAGTACCAACCATAGAAAGGAAATATCCAAGGGTTCAAAATGGTATTTTTATGACAATGGAATCCGCAATGCTGTTATCAACGATTTTAAGCAGTTATCACTCCGAAATGATTTGGGAGCATTATGGGAAAATTACCTGATTTCAGAGAGAATAAAGAGAAATAACCACTTGAGAGAAAATGTAGCATATTATTTTTGGAGGACCTATAGCCAGCAGGAAGTTGATTTAATTGAATTAAGAAACGGGAATATCCACGGCTTTGAATTCAAGTATTCTCCTGGTAAAAAGGTAAAAATTCCAGCAGCGTTTTCAACCTCCTATCCCGAAGCCTCCTTTGAACAAATTGCTAAAGACAATTATTTTGGCTGGATAACGCATTAAAAATTAACTCCGTATTTACGATCCCGATCATCCCGGAATCTGGATGAGCTCATGAAGCAATCCACCCCTCACTGTATTATCCAACAATCAAAATAATGAATAAGGTTGCTGGAGGAAT
>DATKSX010000117.1:0-2140 GCA_035531415.1 Chitinophagaceae bacterium | reverse complement strand
CGGAATCGGAGCCCTTGGCCTGGTCCTGGGGCTGACCCGCCTGCAATTATCCCATTTCCTGGTCCTGGGAGTGGCCGCCTTCATCACCATTCTTTATTCCTTTCCCCTGCTCCCCTTTCCGGGAAAAAGGAGACTGAAAGATTTCGGGCTGTTGAAAATTGCCATATTATCCTTTGTATGGACCCTGATCACCGTTTGGTTCCCGGTGGTTACCCTGCGCCGGATCACCTCTTCCTTCATGCTGGTTTTCGCGGGGCGGTTCCTATTCCTGTTCGCCCTCTGCCTGGCCTTCGACATCAGGGACAAGCCTTCCGATGCCAGGGAAGGAATCCATACCCTGCCAGTCATGCTGGGGGTGAAAGCCTGCTACCAGCTCATCCGCCTCTCCCTGGTCCTTTTCGTTGCCATTGCGATCCTGCATTTCAGGGAGACCGGGAGATTCCTGGTGCTCAACGGAATGATCCTTTCCGCACTGGCTACCTATTTTATGGTGGAATACTCCCGAACCCGGTCTTCCGACCTGGTATACCTCGCCGGCATTGATGGAATGATGCTTCTGCAGGCCCTGCTCGTGGGTTTGGCTGGAATCCATTGAATGCCTCAAGGAAACTTGAGCTATTTTTGCCGGAATCCATTCCCAATCTATGGCAAAGGAAAAAGGACATAAAGGAGTAATGACCCAGGCTTCCCTGGAATTCATGAAGACCTACCTGAACAATGCTTCCCCAACCGGCTTTGAATCCAAGGGCCAGAGGATCTGGCTCGATTACCTGCGGCCCTTTATCGATACCCACGAGGTAGATTACTATGGGACCGTTACGGGCATCATCAATCCCTTGGCGCCTTTCCGGGTGGTCCTGGAGGCCCACGCCGACGAGATCTCCTGGTTTGTGAATTATATTTCCCCGGAAGGCTTGTTGTATGTGATCCGAAACGGAGGATCCGACCAGCAGATCGCCCCATCCAAAAGGGTCCTGATCCATACCGAAAAAGGGGTGGTGAAGGCGGTTTTCGGGTGGCCCGCCATCCACACCCGGATGCGGAGCAATGACGGAAAGGAGCCCCAGCCCAAGGTGGAGAATATTTTCCTGGATTGCGGGGCGCGGTCCAAAAAGGAAGTAGACGACCTGGGCATCCATGTAGGGTGCGTGGTCACATTCGAGGAGGGGTTTGAGGAACTGGCCTATAACTATTATGTATGCCGGGCTCTCGACAACCGGATCGGGGGCGTGATGATCGCGGAGGTCGCCCGCCTGCTCCATGAGCGGAAAGAAAAGCTGCCCTTTGGCCTTTACATTGTCAATTCGGTCCAGGAAGAGGTCGGGCTCCGGGGTGCAGAGATGATCGCCCGCAGGATCAAGCCCCATGTGGCCCTCATCACGGATGTCACCCATGATTCCACCACCCCGCTGATCAATAAAAATATTGAGGGGGAGATCCGGTGCGGGAAGGGACCTTCCATCACCTACGGCCCGGCGGTCCATAATATCCTGAGGGATATGATCATCCGGGTAGCCAAAAAACAAAAGATTCCCTACCAGCTGGCAGCCGTGAGCCGCAGTACTGGCACCGACACGGACGCATTCGCCTACGCAGGGGACGGGACCCCTTCCGCCCTCGTATCCCTTCCCCTGAGGTACATGCATACGACCGTGGAGATGATCCACCGGGATGACGTGGAGGCCACCATCCAGCTGCTGTACCATACCCTCAAGGCACTGTCGCCCAAAACAAACTTTAAATATCTTTGAACCTGAACCTGGACCGATGACCGAAGAACTGATCCGACACGACTGGACCCTGGATGAGATTTCCGAAATATACCACAGCCCCGTGCTGGACCTGGTATTCCGGGCGGCCTCTCTGCATCGCCGCTTCCAGGATACCGCGGAGGTTCAGGTTTGCACCCTGCTCTCCATAAAGACCGGAGGATGCCCTGAAGACTGCGCTTACTGTCCCCAGGCTGCCCGGTATCAAACGGGCGTTCAGGCTGAGGCCCTGCTTTCCAAAGAGACCGTTCTGGACCATGCCCGAAGGGCCAGGGATGCGGGTTCCACCCGTTTTTGCATGGGAGCAGCATGGCGGGAAGTACGGGACAACCGGGATTTCGACCGGGTTCTGGAAATGGTTAGGGAGGTGA
>DATKSX010000116.1:0-11675 GCA_035531415.1 Chitinophagaceae bacterium | reverse complement strand
GGCCTTCCCGACAGGCAATGGAAAAAAGTCCCGTGCTGGAAAGGCCGTGAAGAACCGGGCAATCCGCGGACTCCCAGGTCCTGCCTCCATTCGGAGAATGGAGCACCCTGGACCGGATTCCCCCCGTGGCGATCCAGATCGCCGAACCCAAACCCGTCAGAAGGGCACTCTTGCTGGCGGCAAAACAAGCTTCCCCGCTGTCTGCCTCCGGCCTTTGGGACAGGACCATGGGTTTCCAGGTCTGGCCTCCGTCCTGGGTTTTAATTAGGAAAAATCGTCCCGCTACAGGATCACTGACGGCGATCCCCCTGCGATTGTTCCAGAAAGCAACTCCGTCAAAAAAAATGGAAGACCTTCGGTTGCGATATACGACCCTCCAGGATTTCCCTCCATTCCGGGTCATCCGGATCGTGGCAGGACTTCCCGCGTTGATGACCAGGGCCCGGTAGGCGCTAAAGGCTTTCAGACTGCGATAGTCTCCCTTTCCCGGTACCTGGTTCCAGGACCAATGATGACCTCCATCGACCGATCTGCCCACCCAACCCCCGCTGCCGCTGACCCAGAGAATTCCGGAGCTGACCAGGGAAATCGCCCTGATACTGGTGGCCCTTCCGGAATCCAGCATTCGAATCCCTTCGGAATTGGTTTGGGCCTGGCAGGCTCCTTCCAACGGGGGCATGACCAGGGAGGCCAGGAAGATTTGAAAAAGAAAACCGGCAGCGCGATGCATAATCAGAATATGGACCCGGCCAGAAGCCCGGGTTGTTCACGGTGCAATTTCAGGATCATTTCCCCAAAAAGGGTGTTCGCCCATGCAAACCATTTGCGGGTATATTCGGATGGGTTGTCCGGGTTAAAGGATTCATGCATGAACCCGGTACCGGCATGGGTGCGCTTGAGCATGGTGAGGCATTGGCTGATTTCCGGGGCACTCCGGCTGGTCATTGCCCGAAGGATGATGCTTAAGGGCCACACCTTATGGTCCAAGGTGTGCGGACTGCCGCTGCCTGAAGCGTATTTTCCGGAGAAAAAATACGGGTTGAAGGAACTGAAGATAAATTTCCGGGTTTGCTGGTAGAGGGGATCTTCCAGCCCCAGGGCCTCCAGGTAGGGTAAGGCCAGCAGACTGGGAACATTACTGTCGTCCATATAAAGGCGGTTGCCGTAACCATCCACCTCGTATGCCAGGATCCTTCCCAGGTCCGGATGATCCACCACGGCTTGCTTTTTCAGCGCGGTCTCTACTTGAAGGGAAAGTTCCAGGCAGGTGTCCGCAAAGGCGTGATCGGAATGCAAAGCTATACTCATCCCGGCCAGTTGCCGAAGGGAGACTATGGCAAAATAATTGGATGGGACGAGGAAGGGAAAAATCGTGGCATCGTCTGAAGGCCGGAAAACCGACACAATCAGCCCGTCGGGATGGATGGGATTGCCGAACCCGTCCCCAGGGACGGTATCGGTAGACCAGGAAGTCACCCTCCCAAAACGGTAAGGACCAGGACCGGAAAAACGTTGCTGTTCCTTCATGGTAGCCACCACCAGACGCATCGCCTGCCTCCATTCGCTTGAGAAGGGCGCGGAATCTCCGGTTTGTTTCCAGTATCCATGGGCCAGACGGATGGGGTAACAGAGGGAGTCCAGCTCCCATTTCCGTTCATGCAGCTCCGGTTTCATGGCCGTCAGATCCTTGTCCCAGGGGCTTCCGGTCGGACCCTCGTTGAAGGCATTGGCATAGGGGTCAATCAGGATGCAGGCGGTCTGGCGGTTGATGACCCCGGCGACAAGGTCTTTCAGCCGGGGATCGGATCCGGTGAACGGCAGGTAAGGCCATACCTGGGCGCTGCTGTCCCGGAGCCACATGGCCTGAATGTCCCCTGTTATGACAAAGGTGTCTGGTTTTCCGTCCTTCAGCTGGTAATTTACAGTCGTGTCCAGGGTATTGGGAAAACAATTGCCAAAAAGCCAGGAAATCTCCGGATCCCGGATCACACGGGCCATCCGGAGGATGGTTTCCTCAATGGCAGGACTACGGAACCGGCGCAGGGAAACCGGGGTCCTGACCTCGGGAAAACCCTTCCGAACCAGGCCCCGGAGCGGGGCACCGGCAATGGCCCCCGCGCCCAGGGCCGCCGATTGCTGCAAAAAAATCCTTCTGGAACTCATCTCCAAAAATAACGATTCGGAGGCTGGCCAATTACCCCACTGGGGATAATCTATAGGCTGGAAATTCGGTCAAAGCCTTATTTTTGCCGCAGTCATTTGCTAAACCCTTTAGCATTGGGTTGGCATAAGCCCATGGAAAACAAGGACCTGTTTGCTGCCTACAATGAGGATTCGATAACCTCCCTGGACTGGAGGGAACATATCCGGATCCGTCCCGGAATGTATATCGGAAAACTGGGAGACGGGTCCAGCCCCGATGACGGAATCTATGTCCTGCTCAAGGAGATCATCGATAATTCCATCGATGAGTTCACCATGGGCTTCGGCAGGCAGATTGATATCGAAGTGAGCGACCAAAAGGTGACGGTTCGTGACTTTGGCCGGGGGATTCCCCTGGGTAAGGTCGTGGAAGCCGTTTCCCGAATAAACACGGGGGCCAAATACGACAGCAAGGTTTTCCAGAAATCCGTAGGACTTAACGGAGTCGGGACCAAGGCGGTCAACGCCTTGAGCGAACGGTTCCGGGTGGAATCCATCCGGGAAGGAAAAATGAAGGCTGCCGAATTTGAATCTGGCGTCCTGAAAAAGGAGTACCGGGAATCCCCGACCCCAACACCAAACGGGACCCTCATTACCTTCATTCCCGACCAGGCGATATTCCGGCATTATC
The DNA here is from genome assembly GCA_035531415.1 of Chitinophagaceae bacterium. Taxonomy (GTDB): domain Bacteria; phylum Bacteroidota; class Bacteroidia; order Chitinophagales; family Chitinophagaceae; genus JANWKA01. The sequence continues at coordinate 8,842 of DATKSX010000116.1, read as the reverse complement.
ATTTTATCCCCGAGTTCCTGGAGAACCAAATCCGCAATTACTGCTATCTCAACGCCGGTCTCACCATGCTATTTAACGGAAAGAAATATCTTTCCAAAAACGGCCTGCTGGACCTGCTGCGCAGCAAGGTGAATGAAGAACAGGAGGCCCGATATCCCATCATCCATCTGAAAGGAACCGATATCGAAGTGGCCCTGACCCATACCAACGAATACGGGGAGGAATACCATTCCTTCGTCAATGGACAGTTCACCACCCAGGGAGGAACCCACCTGGCGGCTTTTAAAGAGGCCTTTGTGAGGACCATCCGGGATTTCTATAAGAAGGACTTTGATGCTTCCGATATCCGGGGCTCCATCTGTGCGGCCATCAGCATCCGGGTCCAGGAACCCGTTTTTGAATCCCAGACCAAAACCAAGCTCGGTTCCCAGAACATGTCTGAAGGGGGTATCTCAGTTAAAAATTTCATCGCTGATTTTCTCGGAAGGGAGTTAGACAATTTCCTGCACAAGAACCCTTCGGTGGCCGACGGAATGAAAAAGCGGATCGAGCAGAACGAAAGGGAGCGCAAAGAACTGGCTGGCATCAAAAAGCTGGCTAATGAAAGGGCCAAAAAAGCAAACCTGCACAACAGAAAACTGAGGGACTGCCGGATTCATCTTAACGAAGAACCCGATGGAAAGCAGGATGCCGCATTCCAGGACAAAAGGATGGAGTCCACCATCTTCATCACCGAAGGAGACAGTGCCAGCGGTTCAATCACCAAATCCCGCGATGTGGAAACCCAGGCCGTTTTCAGCCTTCGGGGGAAACCCCTGAACTGCTACGGCCTGTCCAAGAAGGTGGTTTATGAAAACGAGGAATTCAACCTGCTGCAACATGCTCTCAATATCGAAGAGGGTCTGGATGGACTACGGTACGAAAGGATCGTCATTGCCACAGATGCGGACGTGGACGGCATGCATATCCGGCTCCTGCTGCTCACCTTTTTTCTGCAATTCTTCCCCGACCTGGTCCGGAGCGGCCATGTCTTCATCCTGCAGACCCCCCTGTTCCGGGTCCGGAACAAGGCGGAAACCATTTATTGCTATTCGGAAACGGAAAAGCAGGCCGCCGTCGCAAAGCTGGGCTCCAAACCGGAGATCACCCGGTTTAAAGGGCTCGGGGAGATTTCTCCGGAAGAATTCGGAAATTTCATTGGAGACAATATTCGGCTGGATCCCATCCTGGTGAATGCCCCGGACACCCCCATTCCCAAATTGCTGGAATACTATATGGGGAAAAACACCATCGAAAGACAGGAATTCATCATCCGCCACCTCAGGTATGAAAAGGATCTGATTCCGGTGGAATAAAACCAAGGTCTTGGAAAATCTGATTCATATTCTTTTTGACCCCGGAGCAGCCCTAAAGCTGGAGGAAAGTTTCCTGGTGGACGACATCATGAAGGGAGCGGTCCTGGTCTTTAACGACAACCTCGCGGAAGGCCCCCTCCGGGATGAATCCCTACCGGAACCCGCAGCGGTCCGGTCCAACTGGAACCGGATGATCCTGGGGGAGGATGCTCCTGACCCGTCCGCTGCCGACCTCAGCAATTTCAATGCGCTGAAACTTCAGATGGAACTGGACCCGAACCTGGAAATCTGGGTCTGGATGGCTCACCATCCCCGGGATGTTTCAGGTTGGCTCAGTTTGAGCGCTCCCCTTTCCCGGTTCGCCGGAAGGGTCCAGATCCTTTATCTCCACAACCTGCCCTTCCTGAACGAGAAGGGGGCCGTGTTTTATCCGACTTCACTTGCCCAAATCCCGCCCCGTGAATTTCTGAAGGCCAGGAAACTGGCCCGGGAGGTCTCCCCCGGTTCCTGGGAAACCGATCCGGCCGAATGGCAGAAGCAGGTCCGCGAAAGCAAAATGCTCCGGACAATGGAAGGAAACCTGACCCTCAGGGGGCTGGAGGCATCCTCACAGGACTCCATAGTGATCGCCCATTGCGGGACTGGATTTATCAGGGCTTCCAAAATCGCTGCACAAACCCAGGAAAAGTCCTGCCCCTGGGTTTCCATTCCTTTTCTTTCCTGGAGGATCCGGGAACTGGTGTCCGCCCAAATGCTCGAGACCCGCTCGGGAGGAAAGGCGGCCGAGCAGGAAATCCGCCTGAAACAGGCTGAACCTTCCCAACAAAACGAAATCGAGGCTCCCAAACCATGAAGCTACCCCCGGACCAGACCGGCCAGCAAAAGCAGCCCGATCCCCAGGCGGTGAGCGGCATGTACCGGGACTTCTTCCTGGATTATGCCTCCTATGTCATCCTGGAGCGGGCCATCCCTGCCGCTGAGGACGGGCTCAAACCCGTCCAGCGGCGGATCCTCCATGCCCTTTACGAGATGGATGACGGCAGGTTCAACAAGGTGGCCAATATCATCGGCCAATCCATGCAATACCATCCCCATGGGGATGCCTCCATCGGGGAAGCCCTGGTGCTTATGGGTCAGAAAGGCCTGCTGCTGGACACCCAGGGCAACTGGGGGGACCTCAGGACCGGGGATGAAGCCGCCGCTGCCCGTTATATCGAAGCCCGCCTTTCCAAATTCTCCCTGGAAGTGGTCTTTAACCCCAAGACCACGGTCTGGCAGCTGAGCTATGACGGCAGGAAAAATGAGCCTCTGACCCTTCCCATGAAATTTCCGCTCCTGCTGGCCCATGGAGCAGACGGAATCGCGGTAGGCCTTTCCACCAAGATCCTTCCTCATAATTTCTGCGAACTTCTGGAAGCTTCCATCCGGTTTCTCCGGGGAAAATCTTTTGAATTGATCCCGGATTTTCCCACCGGGGGAATGATCGATTGTTCCACCTACCAGGAGGGGAAACGGGGAGGCAGGATAAGGGTGCGGGCCCGGATTGAGGAACTGGATAAAAAGACCCTGGTCATCCGGGATGTGCCCTTTGGGGTAACTACGGTACAGCTGATGGAATCCATCGTTAAGGCCAACGAAAACGGAAAGATCCGGATCCGCAAGGTGGTGGACAATACCGCTAAGGATGTCGAAATCCAGATCCAGCTCGCCCCGGGCGTTTCTCCCGATATCACCACGGACGCCCTGTATGCCTTCACGGATTGTGAGATCTCCATAAGTCCCAACGCCTGCGTGATCTCCGGTGACAAACCCCGGTTCCTGGGGGTAAACGACCTGCTCAGGGATAGTGCCGACCGTACCCGGGCCCTGTTAAAACGCGAGTTGGAAATCCGCCAAGAGGAACTTCGGGAGGATCTTCATTATTGCTCCCTGGAAAAAATCTTCATCGAGAAAAGGATATACCGCAGGATAGAAGAAGCCAAAACCTGGGAGGAAGTGCTGGAGGAAATTTCCAGCGGCCTTCTCCCCTATAAGAAAAAGTTTCTCAGGGAGATCACCTCCGCGGATCTGGTCCGGCTAACCGAAATCCGGATCAAAAGGATCTCTAAGTTCGACAGCAGGAAAGCGGATGAACATATCGCTGACCTGGAAGCTTCCCTGGAGCAAACCCGCCATCACCTGGCCCACCTCACGGACTATGCCGTTGCCTATTATGAAAACCTCCTGAAAAAATACGGCGCCGGGAGGCAGCGCCTCACCCAGGTCCGCAGCTTTGAGACCATCCAGGCCCAGGCCGTAGCCATGGCAAATACCAAATTGTATGTGAACCGGACTGAGGGGTTCATCGGAACGGGTCTGAAGAAAGACGAGTTCGCATTCGATTGTTCCGACCTGGATCTGATTATCGTTTTCCGAAAGGACGGAGTCATGCTGGTCACCAAGCCCTCCGAAAAAAGCTTCGTGGGTAAGGATATCCTGCATTTGGACATATTCCGAAAGAACGATGACCGGACCACTTATAACCTGATCTATGCGGACCTTACCACAGCCATCAGCTATGCCAAGAGGTTCCAGGTTTCCGGGATAACCCGGGATAAGGAATATTCCCTGGGAAAAGGGGATAAATCCAAAGTCCATTATCTCAGTTCAAACCCCAATGGAGAGGGGGAATTGGTTACCGTCACCCTTAATCCTTCCTCACCGGCCCGCAAAAAGATCTTTGAGTTCGATTTTTCAACCCTGGACATCCGCACCCGCAACTCCACGGGCAACCAGGTTACCAAGTACCCGGTCCGGTCCGTGAAGCTCAAGGAAAGGGGGGCATCCACTCTTTCCGGGGTTCAGATCTGGTATGACGACCAGGTGGGACGGCTCAACACGGAGGGCAGGGGGCTTCATCTGGGGTCCTTCCAGCAGGAAGACCGGATCATTGCCTTTTACCGAGATGGAACCTATGAACTGACGGGCTACGAGATCACCAACCGGTACGAGTCCTCCGAGGTGTATTCCATCCGGAAATTTGATCCGGAAAAAATCATAACGGCGGTATATTATGATGCTGAGAAAAAACAGCATTCCGTAAAAAGGTTCCGGATCGAAACCCTCACCCTGAACACCAAATATCCCTTTATCCGGGAAGGCAGAGGAAACCGGCTGGAACTCCTCACCCTGCAGCCCCAACCCAAAATCAGGTTGATCACGGGCAAAAAACGTTCTGATGCCCGAAAGCAGGATATCCTGCTCTCCAAACAGGTGGAAGTGATGGGCTGGAAGGCCTTGGGAAACAAACTCTGCGGTCCCGATTTCCATTCCCTTGAACTCATTAGCGCAGATCCCCCCTCCCCTTCCGCCCAGCAGACCCTGTTTTAGGTCCGTGGACCGGCTTCGGAAGAAATCTCTACATTTGGTTATCCAAGCCAACCCATCATGCCTTTCCATTACCAGGACCTTATAAAACTCCTGCTCTCCCTGATCATCGGGGGATGTATCGGATGGGAAAGGGAGTACCATGGAAAATCAGCAGGCCTGCGCACGATGATTGTGATCTGCATGGGCTCGACCCTTTTCACCATCTTTTCCCTCAGCCTGGGTGCAGCAGGGCATACTCCGGACCGGATCGCTTCCAATATCATTACGGGCATGGTCTTCCTGGGGGCCGGGATCATCTTCCGGGAGGAAAACAAGGTCTCTGGGATGACCACCGCAGCAACCATCTGGGTCACTGCTGCATTGGGGATGGGAGTGGGTGGCGGCTTTTATCTTTTCTCCTTTCTCGGGGCCGCAGTGGTTCTCGCCGCGCTGCTCAGTCTGGTCCCTTTGCAGCGGATAATCGACCGTTCCAACCAAAGCAGGACCTACCGGATCGTTTGTATCTATCAGCAACAGACCATGGATTTTTATGAAAACCTGTTCCGGGATCACCATATGCAGGTATATCGGGACCCCATACCAAGGCCGGGGATACCATTACCGGAAGCTGGGTGGTCCAGGGAACGGTGCGCAATCATAAAAAGATCATTTTGACCTTGCTACCGGATACCCAGGTCCGGGAATTTGATTTTTAATTCCCCCCATGAGAGACCCCCTGCAGTCCATCAAAGCATTCAACCAGGACAGGGATACCGGTCTGAAGTTTAAGGCTATGACCCTGAGTCCCTTCCGGTTTTTCCGGGGAACCTGCTCCCTTTTTTATGAGGATTACAGCCGTTCGGCCCAGATCCGGGATCCTACTCACAGCTGGATCTGCGGAGACCTGCACCTGGCCAATTTTGGGACCTTCCGCGGGGACAACCGTCAGGTTTATTTTGATATGAATGATTTTGACGAAGCAGTGAAAGCTCCCGTAACCTGGGAAATCACCAGGCTGCTCACCAGTATTCATGTCGCCATTCACACCATGGGCCTGCCCGCCCGGGAAGGCGACCGGGTTGCCCTCCAATGCCTGCAGGAATATGTAGAAGTGTTGGCATCAGGGAAATCCCTGGTCTCAGAAGCCGGAACGGCCCAGGGCGTGCTCAAGGCCCTTTTCAGACAGGTGTCAAAAAGAACCCGGAAGGAATTGATCCTGGAAAGGACCATTCCGGGATCCAAGCCTTTAAGAATCCGGTGTGACGGAGTTCATGCAATTCCTTTGGCTCCCCATTCCAGGAAAGACCTTACTCTGAGGGTGGGTTCCTGGTTCTCCAAACAGGAACCCACCCTGAAATCCTGCCGGATACTGGATGCCGCCAGAAGAATAGCGGGCACGGGGAGTCTGGGTATTGAACGGTATATCCTCCTGGTAACTCTGCCGGAAAAGGAAGGTAAACTCCGCTTGCTGGACCTTAAAGAGGCCCGGGCCTCTTCATTGGACCCCTGGCTCAGGACCAGCCAAACCCATTGGGCCAACGAAGCAACCCGGATTGTTACCATACAAAAGCGGGTTCAGCATGTTTCCCCTGCCCTGCTCCGGGCCCTGGAATTGGATGGCAAAACCTTTGTGCTGAGAGAACTTCAGCCTACCGAGGACAAAATGGACCTGGAAAAATGCGACGGGAAGGTGAAGAAGCTAGAGCTGGTTCTCAATACTATGGCCCAACTTGCCGCTTCCGGGCAAATCCGCAGCGGAGGCCAGCAGGGCGCCTCCATCACCGATACACTGAAGGCCTTTGCCCTGGAAAAGTCCTGGCAGCCTGAAATCCTGGCATATGCCAAAAGCTATTCCAGGCAGGTGATTCGGGATTTTGCGAAGTTTATTATTGCTTACCGCAAAGGGGCGTTCAGAAAAAAATAAGGATTAACACAAAGCAACAATCTACTTGAATTTGTTCTCAGGTTTGAGGATGGCCTAATCGGAGATGGCAGCCATCGAAAAGCAGAAGAGATAGTAATGATTTCCGGAAAAAGAAAAAAGATAAGTTCAGGCGATCCTTTCCGCAAGTGCGGGACGCCAATGGCGGACCATGGACCAGGCGCCAAAAAACAGGGTACAGTAGAACAGGTCCCCGGCGATGGTATTGCCGAAGAATGGAATGGCCAGCAGGTAAGTGTTGCCAATCCCGGTCGGATCAAGGGTATAGGGGGCAATCCCGCCTGCAAATATCCAGACCCCAAGATTGGAAAACAGGAAAAAGATCAGGGAGCTGGCAAGGGATCCGAGCACCACATTGCGGGTATTGATTCTGCTGATCGCCGTACCCAGCAGCGCGATCAGGCAGAAAGCTCCGTAATTAAAAAGCTGGCTCCAGCCATAAAAACCCTTAATGGGAGTCAGCAGCTCCAGGCAAAGATCGGAACATAACAGCGTAGCCAAAAGGAACAGGATCGCTGATTTTTTATTTTTTAGCACCATCCCTCCGAAAAGGCCAATGGCTCCGATGGGCGCAAAGTTCCAAAGGTGAAGGGAGTTGGAAACAAGTCGTCCGATGGTGGCAATCAGGATCAGGATGACAACCAGGATCGCCCTGCGCGTTAATAGTTTCTTGATCATGACAATGAAGTAGTTAAACCCGGGAGCATGCATTCTTTAAGGTCCTCCAAAGATAGTCAAACTATCCGAAATCCTCGAGCTGTTTGAGGGGTGAATTGGAGGCTGCGGATCATCAGGGCCCTGAGGCGGCCACTTCCGGAATGCTGGCCCTGAACAGGAGGGCCTCCTCCTGGCGCTGGATCTGGTATTGTTCCCCGCAGAAGGCAATAAAGGATTGCCCCCGCGCAAGGGTCAGGTTTCTGGAACCCGTGACCACAACGCTTCCCGAAAGCACCAGGACCAGATCAGCTCCTCCAGAGTTTCCCCGGTAAGGTTCATTGGTGTGAAGGTGGATGCTGCTGAGGGAAAAATCCGGGACCGGGCAGCTGTAGGTTTTCTCCATACCTTCCTGGGTCGCATAGCCCAACAGGACCTGGGGTATGGTTTCCGAAAAAAGGGTACGGCGAAGCAGTTCAGCCGAATCCACATGTTTGGAGGTGAGTCCCCCCCGGAGCACATTATCTGAACTGGCCATGAGTTCCACATTCCGGCCTTCCAGATAGGCGTGAGGTACCCCGGCCGCCTGGAAGATCCCTTCCCCGGGAAGCAGCCTGACGATATTGAAAAAATAAATGGAAAAAATGCCCCGGTCCGGCTGATCCATCGTGGTCATCCCGCTGGTCAGGGCCCTTGCGGCCCAGAAGGCGGGGTCATGTTTTTGAAGCCTGCCTTCCCGGTCGAGCCGCATCACTCTACCCAGCAGGGGCTGGAGGAGGTGGCGCAGACTTTCCCCGTCCATTTCCATGACCTCGCGGTACAGTCCGAAATAACCCTCTTTTTCGAAAACGGGGATTAAGGAACGGAATTCCGGGATTTCCCGAAGAACCTGGACCAGCCGGGGCACCGGCCTGAATCCATGCAGGAGCCAGAACTCCGACAATGCAACCATCACTTCGGGCTTGTGGTTGGTGTCCCGGTAATTCCGGTTCGGCGCATCCAGGGGAATGCCCGCCAGGTTTTCCCGGATAAATCCCTTTTCGGCCTCCTGGCGGCTGGGATGGACCTGGATGGAGAGCATTTCCCGTACGTCCAGGATCTTCAAAAGGTAGGGCAATTGCCCGAAACGGCCCTGGGCTTTGGGCCCAAGCAGCGCCCCCCTGCTTTCGCTGATCATTTGGTCCAGGGGCAGATCTTTCCCCTCTTCAAGGATGCGGGATGGCGCCTGGGGATGGGCGCCGAGCCAATATTCGGCGAAGGGTTGGCGGTTGCGATTGGGAATCCCGAGCAGATCCGGGATAAAGTCATAGCCTCCCCAGGGGTAATTTCGGACGCTTCCTTTCAGCTCGAATATCCTGGATGGTGCTGGGGGCATGGGAATGATATTGGAATCCGGGCCTCAGATTCCGGTGTAGGTATGGGGGGTAATAGCCTTCAGGGATTCCTTAATCCGGGTGGAGACTTTCAGGCCGTCAATGAACTGGTGCAGGCTCTCGCGGGTGACCGGTCCGGATCCCCGGGTCAGTTCCTTCAGGGCTTCGTA
>DATKSX010000115.1:0-5327 GCA_035531415.1 Chitinophagaceae bacterium | reverse complement strand
ATGAAGTGCTCTGGTACCTGGGTTATGCCCTGATCCTCTGGATCCTGGTAATCCTTTTGCGCCTTACCCTGGGGGAAAAGTCCTGGAAGATTGCAAATTCCGGTCTGGTTGTCCTCCCCAGGGCGGAATAGCCCTCATGGGTAAACTTGCGGCTGGGAAATCCCGAAACAATGCCCGGAGAAGGACCGGCATGCCGCCTCACCTTCCCTGCAGGCATCAAGTTCCGGATGCTTTTCGCATTCGCTTGCGCAGCGCCAGCAGGATTCCGCGCAAAGATGGGCAATGCCGGGACTCAGTTCGCTATTCAGGCTCATCAGATCTGCACAGGTACTGCAGATCAGGGCGCATTCCAACCCCAAACGGATACAGCAGGTCATCCGTTCATCCTCGGGCTCCCTCAGGCAGGTTTCGGCGCAATGGTAACACGCGGAGGTGCAGGCCCGGCAGGCCTCGATACAATCCAACAGGTAGAATCTCGGCATGGTTTCCCTTGAGTTCCTGAAAGTTCACCGGATTCTCATCAAAATCGTACCGGATTTAAATTCACCTTTCAGGAAAAGGGCAGTCGGGAGAAATCGGGACAAATTCTGCCCCCTTAAAGATCGAAATGAATACCCTGGGCCAGGGGCAGGTCCTTTGTAAAATTGATTGTAGAGGTCTGACGGCGCATATAGTTTTTCCAGGCATCGGATCCGGATTCCCTCCCGCCGCCCGTATCTTTTTCTCCGCCAAAGGCGCCTCCGATCTCGGCCCCGCTTGTTCCTATATTGACATTGGCGATTCCGCAATCCGAACCCGAAGCGGAAAGGAAGCGCTCGGAATCCCTCAGGCTTGTGGTCATGATGGCGGAGCTTAAACCCTGGGGGACTTCATTCTGATATCGTATGGCCTCCTCCAGCTTTTCATAACGGATCAGGTACAGGATGGGGGCGAAGGTTTCCTGGTGAACCATGGGCAGGTCATGGGTCACCTCCGCGATGCCGGGACGGACATAACAGCCACTTTCAAATCCCGGTCCTTCCAGAATCCCCCCTTCCAGGACGAAATGTCCCCCTTCCTTTTTGACCTGATCGATCGCCCGTAGGTAGAGGGCCACGGCTTCCCGGTCGATCAGGGGGCCCATATGGTTGACGGAATCCAGGGGATTTCCGATCCGCAGCTGCCGGAAGGCCCGGACCAGCTTTTCACGGAACGTTTCGTATACCTTTTCCTGGATGATCAGCCTGCGGGTAGTGGTGCACCTTTGTCCCGCTGTACCCACGGCCCCGAACAAACAGGCGGTCATGGAAAGATCCAGGTCGCCATTTTCGGTGATGATGATGGCGTTGTTGCCGCCCAGTTCCAGCAGCGCCCTGCCCAGTCGTTGGCCAACGGTGGCTGCCACCGATTTTCCCATGCGGACCGAACCCGTTGCGGAGACCAGGGGAATGCGGGGATCGGAAGCCAGCCATTGCCCCGCTTCCCGGGCACCCACCACCAGGCCGCAAATACCCTGCGGCAGGCCGTTATCGGCCAAAACCCCGGAAACGATCCGGGTGCAGGCGAGTGCGCAAACAGGGGTTTTTTCAGAAGGTTTCCAGATCACCGTATCTCCGCAGACCAGGGCCAGCATGGCGTTCCAGCTCCAAACTGCTACCGGGAAATTGAATGCTGAAATGATTCCTGTTGGGCCCAGGGGGTGCCATTGTTCGTACATCCGGTGACCTGGTCTTTCCGAATGCATGGAAAGCCCGTAGAGTTGCCTGGAAAGACCTACGGCAAAATCACAGATGTCAATCATCTCCTGGACCTCTCCCAGTCCTTCCTGAAGGCTTTTTCCCATTTCATAGGAAACCAGCCTTCCCAGTTCTCCTTTCCGGGCCCTGATGGACTCCCCGATCTGACGGACGACGGCTCCGCGCCCCGGAGCCGGTACCATCCTCCAGGCGTCGAAAGCTTCCCGGGACTGGTCCACCATCCGGTCGTACTGGGCCCGGGTGGGGCACCAAATCTCCGCAATCCGTTTTCCATCCACCGGAGAATGAGAGGAGATCCATGGACCATCATGCGGAAGGGTTTCGGAAAAAGGGAATATTCCCGGTTCCCGGGCGGAAAGGCCGAAGGGTCGGAGCAGGTCCACAGGGGTTAAAGAAGGGTCAGTATTGCTCATGGTCGCTGGGAAATTCCCTTTGCTTCACATCCGAAATATATTTCTCGGTAGCCTGTTTGATCTTGTCATAAAGATTCAGGTAACGGCGCAGGAACCTGGGCTGAAATTGCCTGGTGATCCCCAGCATATCGTGCATCACGAGCACCTGCCCGTCCACCTGATTGCCGGCACCGATGCCGATAATGGGAATGGTTACGCTCCGGGCCACCTCGGCGGCCAGCTGGGCGGGGATCTTTTCCAGCACGATGGCGAAACATCCCGCTTCCTGGAGCAACAGGGCATCCGACTTCAGCTTGAGGGCCTCTTCTTCTCCGGTTGCCCTTACGGCATAGGTGCCAAACTTATAGATCGACTGCGGGGTCAGACCCAGGTGACCCATAACCGGAACGCCTGCTGAGATGATCCTGCGCACCGATTCGATGACTTCGGCGCCGCCTTCCAGCTTGATGGCATGGGCCCCTGCTTCCTTCATGATCCGGATGGCCGATACCAGGGCTTCCTTGGAATTCCCCTGGTAGGATCCGAAGGGCAGATCCACCACAACCAGGCATCTCCGGATGGCCCGCACCACCGAGGCGGCATGATAAATCATTTGGTCCAGGGTGACCGGAAGGGTGGTCTCATGGCCAGCCATCACATTGGATGCGGAATCTCCCACCAGCAGTACGTCGATCCCGGCATCGTCAAAAATGCGGGCCATGGAAAAATCATATGCGGTAAGCATGGAGATCCGGACCCCTTCGGCCTTCATGTTCTGAAGGGTATTGGTGGTGATCCTCTTGATTTCTTTGGGAGTGGCCATAGCCGGGGCTTAAAGCCTGTCAGGCAGGCGTTCGCAAGTTCCGCAAAATATTCCTGAATTCAATGTGGGGCACCGGAGGGGTCCCGTTGGGGAAGGCTGGGAAGTAATTCCTGGTAAAGGGCATGAACCAGGCCGTCCACAAGGCCGATGCGGGGCACATAAATTTCTTCGGCATCCGCCCATCGCATTACCGCGACGTAAATCTGGAGGGCCGGAACAATCACGTCCGCACGGTCCTCCCTCAGTTTATAAAGGTGGATCCGCTCCTGCAGGGAAATGCTGCCCAGCTCCTTGTGATAATCCTTGAGCATCTCCAGGGTCAGGGGTTTCCCTTCCTTCCTTTTGGAAAGAGAAAAAATTTTGTTGATGTTGCCTCCCGACCCGATGGCGGTAACCGGTCCGAAATCCTTGACCTGGGCCTTGATGAAATCCTTCATTTCCTGCCAAAGTTCGTCCGTGACGCTTCCCTGCAGGATCCGGATCGTTCCGATATTGAAGGAGGTCTTGAACACCAGCCTGTTTTTGCTGAAAAAAGTCAGCTCGGTGCTCCCTCCCCCTACATCGATATACAGGTAGGACCGGGTTTTATCCATTTGTTCGGCAACATGGTTTTCATAAATCAGGGAGGCTTCCACACTACCTGAAATGATCTGGATGTCGACCCCGGTTTCCGTCTTCACCCGCTGGAGGATTTCCAGGCCATTGGAAGCGTCCCGCATGGCGGAAGTGGCACAGGCCCGGAAAGCGGTTACCCCATAAATATCCATCAGGAGCCGGAAGGCCTTCACCATGTTGACCAGGTGTTGTGCTTTTTCCGGGGGGACCATCCCCCCTTCAAAAACCTCGAAACCCAGGCGCAGGGGGATGCGGATCAGGTTCACCTTCGTGAAGTCGGGACGTCCTTCGGAGTCGGGGGATATTTCGGAGATCAGCAGTCGGGCTGCATTGGATCCGATATCTATGGCAGCAAGTCTCAATCCGCTTCGTATTTCTTTTGGGTCAGAAACTGGAAAATTTCCAGCTGGGAACGAATCTTCCGGCCTGACCGGGGCCGGTAGAAATTGGCCTGTGCGTTGTCCAGGATCCGGGCCTTCACGTTATCGTTAAGCTGAATCCGGAGGATATCGGTCAGCTCCCTGACGATCCGCTTATCCAGGACCGGAATGGACGCTTCAAGCCGGTGGTCGAGGTTACGCAACATCCAGTCCGCCGAAGATAAAAAAACTTTCTCTTTACCCCGGTTATGGAACACGCAGACCCGGGCATGTTCCAGGTATTCATCGATGATGCTGATGGCCAGAGGGGGATTTTTCCATTTCCGGTTCTCCGTAAACATGCTACAGATCCCCCGTATGATCAGCCGGATGGTCACCCCGACCCGGGCTGCCTCATATAATTTCCCGATCAGTTTTTCGTCGGAAAGCGCATTGAGCTTCAGGGTGATGATGGCTTCCTTGTGGTTACGGGCATTGCGGATCTCCCGGTTGATCTGGCGGATGAACTCCTTGCGCATCTGGGCCGGGCTGACCAGAAGGGTCTTGCATTCCCCGAGCAGTTTTCCTACGAGGGTGGGATGTTCCAGATAGGCAAAGATCCGGTTGATGTCGGCGAGGAAATTGCGGTTGGCCGTAAGCAGGCAATGGTCTCCGTAATAGGCAGCCGTCTTTTCGTTCAAATTACCGGTAGAGAATAAACCATACTGGATGGTCTGGTTATTGACCCGTTTTTTAATCACCGCCACCTTGCAGTGGACCTTCATTCCGGGTACTCCGATCAGCACCCTGGCTCCTTCCTCCTCCAGACGGTTTTTCCAGAAAAGGTTGGCTTCTTCGTCGAAACGGGCCTGGAGTTCCACCTGGGCGGTGACCTGCTTCCCGTTTCGGACTGCGTTGATCAGGGCGTTGACGATCCTGGAATTTCGTGCCAGCCGGTAAAGGGTAATCTTGATGGAGGTTACGTTTGGGTCGATGGCGGCCTCCCGCAGCAGGTCGATCACGGAATTGAAGGAATGGTATGGAAAATTAAGCAGGACGTCCTGGCGCTGGATGACCTGCATGATGCTCGGGGCGTTCACCAGCAGGGGATGGATCAGATGTCGCTTCCGGGAGCTGTAATCCGGAAAAACCTGTTCCGGGAAGTTCATGAAATCCTTGAAATTATGGATTCGGTCCCCCGGGATCAGGTTGTCCTTCCGGGTAAGATTGAGCCTGCGGATCAGGTATTCCAGGAGGTGCGGGTCGATCTGGCGGTCATAGATGAACCGGACCGGTTTTCCCTTTTTGCGGTTCTTCAGGCCCTTCTCCAGTTCCTGGATGATGTTGGTGGCAATATCGTTGTCGATATCCAGTTCCGCATCCCGGGTCACCTTGATGATAT
>DATKSX010000114.1:0-9569 GCA_035531415.1 Chitinophagaceae bacterium | reverse complement strand
GAAATTGATCCCGTGGAGCACTTCCTTCCCGTCCGGATAGGAAAAATGCACCCCCGAAAAGGTCAGCGCCCCGTCTGGGTCGGGGTGCCCTCCGTTTTCTGCCGGAATCAGGTCGGAGGAAAGGTTGAGGATATAGGAAATCCGGTCCCAGCCCGCCATGGCCACCTGAAAATTAGTCCATAGTGCCGCAAGCTGCCGGATGGGACTGTAAAAACTGTTGGCATAAGCCAGGAAACTGATCAGCAGGCCGACGCTGAACTGCCCCACCGAGATCATGTAGATCCCCAGGGAAAGCACCACCAGCTGCCCCAGGTTGGAGGAAAGGCTGAAAACCGGCAGAAAGATGTTGTTTACCAGGCCGGCGCCCACGGCGGCCTGGTAATTATCCCGGTTGGCCACATCGAATCTTTTGCGGAAATAATCCCGGCGGTTGAAGGCGACTATCGCCTTGAAATTATTCAGGCTCTCCTGGATCTCCGCGCTGAGGCCCCCGGTGGTGCGGAGGCTGGCCGCGTTGCGCGACTTCACCCAGGTGGAAAGTCCCCGGGTGAACAGGAGCAGCAGCAGGGCCGGGACCAGGGTGGCCGCCCCAAGGCGGACATTGATGGAAAGCAAGAAAATCCCCGCTCCGGCCATAATGAAAACACTCCCGATGAACTGCATCAGGGACTGGGAAAAGAACTGGTTGAGCTTGTCGGTATCGTTGTTGATCCTCGAAATCAAATCACCAGCCTTGTTCTGGTTGAAAAAAGCAACGGGGAGCCGCTGTAATTTTCCGAACACTTCGTTGCGCAGGTGAAACAGCATCCGCTGGCCCACCCCTCCCATGAGCTTGGTCTGGAAATAGCTGGTCACCAGCGAACCCAGATAGAGGATGACCAGGATCCCGGAGAACACCAGCACGCCATGGAATTGTTTTTTGGTAATATAATGGTCGATGGTATAGCCCACCAGGATGGGCCCGGTAAGGTTCAGGCCCGAACTGACCAGGTTGGCCCCGAGGGCCACCAGCAGGTTTTTCCTTTCCCGGCCCAGCAGGGGAAGCAACTTGCGGAAAGCCGCTCCCGTGGATTTTTTGCCGGTGTCCGAAGCCTGGAGCTGGTTAAGATTGTAGTTCATAGACATGGGTGCTGCGCTGGGACTGATGGATCTGGATGTATTCGGGACTGGTCTGCAATAATTGCGCGTGGGTGCCCCGGGTAATTACCTCTCCCTCCATGAGCAGGATGATCTCATCGAAATCCTCCACCGGGGCGATCTTCTGGGTGATGCTGATCAGGGTGATGCCCTCATAATTGCGCCGGATATTTTCCAGGATCTGTTTTTCCGTCTGCAGGTCCACCCGGGAAGTAAAATCATCCAGCAGCAGGATCCGGGGATTGATGGCAATTGCCCGGGCAAGCATGATCCGCTGTTTCTGCCCTCCGGAAAGGGTGGTTCCCCGCTCCGATACTTCGGTTTCCAGTTTCTGGGGAAGGGAGTCGATGAAATCCCGGAGCTGGGCGGTGTCCACCGCCTTTTGCATGGCCTGTTCCGTGACCAGCTCGTTGAAGGAAATATTCTCCCTCAGGGTCATCTGGAACAGGATGCTGTCCTGGAAAACCAGGCCGATCTGGCTGAGCAGGCTGGACTTGTCGAAATCGGTGATGGGGATGCCGTCGTAAAGGATCTCGCCCGAATCCGGCCGGACCAGGCCGGTGAGCAGGTTGAAGATCTGGCTTTTCCCGGAAGCCGTGGGTCCGATAATGGCCGTGCGGGTCCCGGCCCGGACGTTGAAGGAGACTCCCTTCAGGGCGGGCTTCTGGCCGAAGCTGAGGGAAACCGACTCCAGCCGCACGGCACCGGTCAGCTGCTTTTTTATGGTCCCGGTATCCGGAAGCTCCGGGCTTTCCAGGACGGCTTGGACCCGCTGGTAGGAAGCATTTGCCTGGGCGATGATATTGCTCATGAATCCGATCACGATAATGGGAAAAATCACCATGGCCAGGTAGCTGTTGAATGCTGCAAAATCCCCCAGGCTCATTTGGCCTCCGATCACGAAATGGCCGCCCAGGGCCAGTATGGTCACCATCGCCATGTTGGCGGTGAAGGTGATGATGGGAATCAGGCCGGCAAATAGCGTTACGATGGAAAGGCCCAGGGAAAGGGCCTGGGAATTGGCCTTAAGGAACTTTTCGTATTCGAATTGCTGGGAGTTGAGCACCCGGATCAGGGCCGAACCCAGGATGCTTTCATTGATGACCTTGTTGAGCCAGTCGATCACTTCCCTTGTTTTACGGAACAGGGCCCGGACCTTGCGCAGGACGGTGAAGAAGGTGATCGCGATGATCGGGATCAGGGTCAGTACGGCAATCGCCAGCTTCCAGTTGATGATGACCAAAAGGACGCTGACCCCAGCGATGATGAAAACCGAGGAGGTGATGGACACCACGGCCATGGAAACGAACATCTTGATCGAATCGATGTCTGAGGTGAGGTTGGTCAGGAGCTTCGAGGGGCTGACCTGCTGCACATAGCTGAAAGTCTGGCGGGAGATCTTGGAAGACAGCTTTTGGCGCAGGTCCCGGGCCACCCGTTCGGAGGCCAGGGTCTGGACAATGCTTTGGAGATAGGTGAACAGGAAAATCCCCAGTGCGGCCAGCAAAAAAGAAATAACGAGGAATTTCATGTTGAACTTCCCCACCGCATAAGAATCGATCCCGTGGGAGATCAGCTTGGGGATGACCAGGTTGATGCCGTTACTGGCCATGGCCAGCAGGACCAGCAGGACCACGGTTCCGCGGTAGGGTTTGAGCAGGGACAGCAGGCTGGCTGAAGGTGCTGCGGTTTTCCTCTGGGTTTTGGTCATGATCGGGCTGATGCTTGCTGCGGCCGGGGGCCGCGTAAAACAAAAGTGGGCAAAGGTCCGAACAATTCCCCAAAAAAACAGGAACCCGGACCTCCTCCGGACCGGAAAAAAGACGGTTCAGGCCTTCAAATATTTTAATCCCAATTCCCGGTCCCGGAGTCCCAGGGTAAAGGAATGGGGGTTTGTATTATCTTTCAGCCTCTTACCCATTTTCGGCCCCCTAAATCAGATCCCTTCATGCAAATTACTTTTCACGGCGCCGCCCGGGTGGTTACCGGTTCCAAGCACCTGATCACCCTGGCCAGCGGGCGCAAATTATTGCTGGATTGCGGTATGTTCCAGGGTGGGGACGAGGAAACCGGGAAACTGAACCAGAACCTCGGTTTCGATGCCTCCACGGTGGATTGGATGGTGCTTTCCCACGCCCATATCGACCATTGCGGGCTGATCCCCAAACTGGTCCGGGAAGGATTTAAGGGACCGATCTACTGCACTCCCGCCACCCTGGACCTGGTCCGGATCCTGTTGTTGGATTCCGCGGAAATCCAGGAGTCCGACGCCCGGTATATGAATAAAAAGGTCAGGGCTCTCGGCCTTCCCATTCAGGAACCCCTTTACGGAGAACAGGATGTGAAGAAGGCCTTACCCCTGTTCCGGACCCTGGGTTACGGGGAGCCACTGGAAATCAGCCCGGAGATCCGGCTTACCTATTCCGACGTTGGCCATATCATCGGGGCAGCGGCGGTGAACCTCCAGATCACCGAAGGGGGAAAACAGACCGCGGTCACCTTCAGCGGCGATGTGGGCCGGTATAATGACATCATCCTGAAATCACCGGAACCTTTTCCCCAGGCGGATTTTATCCTGCTGGAGTCCACCTATGGCAACAGCCTGCATGAGGTTTCCGGCCCGATGGATGCGGAGCTGCTCCGGTATATCCAACATACCTGCCTGGAAAAAAAAGGCAAACTGATCATTCCCGCCTTCAGCGTGGGCAGGACCCAGGAGCTGCTTTACCAGCTCAACGGCATGAGCCTGAAGGGAACCCTTCCCGACCTGGACATATTCGTGGATAGCCCCCTGTCAGAGGAAGCCACCGAGGTGGTTAAAAAACACCCGGAATGTTTCAACAGCACGGTCGGCGCACTGCTCCGTACCGATGCGGATCCCTTTAGTTTCCCCCGGCTCAAATATGCGAAGGATGTCAGCCAGTCCAAGGCCATCAACAACCATCCGGACCCCTGTGTGATCATCTCCGCCTCCGGGATGGCCGACGCCGGCAGGGTCAAGCATCATATTGCCAACAATATTTCCGATCCGCGCAACACCATCCTGATCGTAGGCTATTGCGAACCCCGTTCTCTGGGTGGAAGGCTTGGGGAAGGGGCCAGGAAGGTGACCATTTACGGAACCCATTACGAGGTTCAGGCGGAAGTGGGGAAAATCCGGTCCATGAGCGCCCATGGAGATTACAGGGACCTGATCCGGTTCCTGGGATGCCAGGACCTTTCCCGGATCCGGACTCTTTTCCTGGTGCACGGAGAGTACCCGGTTCAGCAGGATTTCCGGCAGCGGTTATTGCAAACCGGATTGAAAAAGGTGGAGATCCCGGCGATCCATGAATCCTGGCCGCTGGTTTAGGTTATTGGGTTCCCATGACCGAGTCCAGATCGGTGCCGATTAATTTTTCCAGGGCATAGCGGGCCACTTCCAAGTCATGAAAGGCCATGATTTTCTTGACCAGTTCGGCATTGTAGCCGTCGCTGGCCTGGTTGAAATCCTCGATGGGTATTTCTCCGTTTGAAAATTTCTTCTGCGCTTCCCCCAGGTTCGTGTTGGCATCGTCAGTCCTTTGCACCTGAAGGGTGTACAGCTGCTTGTACATGATGTAATCCTCATATTTTGTCAGGGTCTCGGCCCGGATCTGGCGCAGTACGTTCTCCTTATTGGCCCGCTCCACGGCGACCTTATTGCGGGCCTCCTTGACGGCCATGGATTTGGTTCCGAAGGATCCCAGGGGAATCAATACCCCGAAATTGTATTTGGGGTACAGCAGGGCATACTGGGAGTACTGTGGCTGTATGGAATATTCATTCAGGTTGCCGGAGACGTTGATTTCGTTCAGCCAGGCCCATTTGGCGCTTTTCAGCTCGTAACCGGCAGTCTGGATGTTGAGGTCGGCGATTTCGTTGTCCGGGTTCTGCAGGGCCAGCTCCACCAGTTTTTCCCGAATGTCGGTAACCTGTGCGATGATTCCTCCTCTTGCACCAGGGTTCACCTGGGCTCCGGCCAGGAACGCCGGAAAGAGAAAGAAAATGATGATGGATTTTTTCATAGGACCGGGGTTAGGCCGTTTTCGGGCGCCAAAATACTATCATTTCCCCTATTTTTATCGAATTCACGCAATTTAATCAGCGCTGCCAGCAAAGGATAGTAAGTCAGGGCACCGGGGATTTGCCCCACCGCTTCCTGGGAATACTGTGCGATGGTCCAGGCGAAGAGTACCGCCACGGATGCCGCCGCGAAAAACCGGGTTTTGGGATCCCGGGTCCGGTAATAGGCATTGATCCCCACCTTGAGGAGCAGGAAATAAAGGAAAAGGGTGAGGGCGAGCCCGACGGGACCCAGTTCCAGGGCGAGTCGCACATAGCTGGAATCGGGCGGGAACCGGGCCAGGGGATTCCAGGGATTGTATTCCATCCCCATCGTACCGGTCGTCGCCAGCCCGAATCCGAAGGGATGGGAATACATGAGGGGCTGGATGGCTTTGCGGTGGATATCCCGTACCATCATGGAGGGATCCTTGTCCCCGATGAAGGCAGTGCGCATCCGGTTGAGGGTGGCATCGCCGTAAAAAGGTCCGAACATCGCAATCCCCCCGATCATCACGAAGGCGCAAAGGAAAATGAGGGTCTTGCGGTTCGTGATCGTCATCAGGCCGAACAGCAGGATGGCGGCGGGGATGATTGCCGTAGCTGTACGGGTCCCTGAAAAGGCCATCCCCAGGCCCGTCACGACGGCGGTGATCAGCAAGAGCCAGCGGTTTCTCGGAGAAAAGGGCCCCATGGAAAGCACGAGGCTGAAAATGCAGGTTACCGCCATCAGGATGCCGAAGGCCATCGGATCCGAAAGCGTGCCGGTCTTTCGGAATTGGCCCCCCTGGAAATCCAGGATGAATATGATGGGATTGCCCACCAGGAAGCGGAGCTCGAACCCGTGCATGCCGTAAAGTTCCTGCCAGCATCCGTAGAGCCCCGAAATCAGGGCCATGACCAGCCAGAATTTGAAGAAATATTTGATCGACTTCATATCCGTGAAGATGTGCAGCGCGATGAAATAAAACAGCACGAGCTCCACGAATTTGCGGTATACGAAGAACCAGCCCGCCAGCGCTCCGCCATAGGTGTTCATCACTTCAACGCCCATGTAGGCCAGATATACGAGGTATACATAGGTGATCGGATTGCGGGAATGGGACCAGCCCTTGTCCCTGTGGGCGATCTTCTTGATGATGATCCCCAGGAAGGTGGCGAAAATGGTCACCTCCGATGCCGATCCCAGGGGCGGATCGGCAGGAAAGATGATCCTTTTGATCACGAAGACGAAAAAGCAATAACCGATGGTGAAATAAAACCCGAAGGGAGTGCTGATCAGGCACCCGATCACGATGGCAAGTCCGATAAGCCCTCCCAGGGCGATAAAACATCCCGGGCTCCCGATCCAGGCGATGGATACCGAAATCACCAGCGCCATCGCCAGGAAGAGGGCGTATCCGAAAGGGGAATTGAGCTTTTTCAGCCGGACCTGCTCATAGAGCCACAGCTTCGACCGGGTCAGGATACCCCCCTGCTTCCGGAATTGCCTCACATTGATCATGGGTAGCCGGGGTTAGAAAAAAAGCACCTTGAAAAAAATGAAAAGGAGGGTGATCCCCACAACGACCGTGACCACGGTGTTCAGGATATCGTCATTGGTGATTTTGTTTTCATCCATTGGGGGAAATTTCGCTTTCAATGGTTTCGATGACGGCCTGCTCCGACCGATTTACCCAGCCCTTCAGCAGTTCAATGGCCTCGGGATAGAAATTCCAGGCAAATTTAAAAATATTACCCAAACTCGCTTTGAGCTGCCGGTACATGATGTACTGGCCGGTGCAGAAGCATAGGAAATAGGAAAGGATCGTGCCATATGCGGCTCCCAGCAGGCCGAACCGGAAGGTGAAGAAAAGGTTGGAACCCACATTGAAGATCGCTGTGCCCAGGTTCACCAGGAAGTTTGTGGCCGGTTTGCCGGTGGAATCCATGATCGTGCCGAACTGCCTCAGGAAGGGGAGGAACAGTCCGAATACCAGGGTGACCCGGAGCACCGGGGCGGAATCCAGGTATTTTTTCCCCGCCAGCAATCCGAGGATCAGCTTGGGGAATATGAAGATGACCACGCTGGCCGGAACTGCCAGGGCAAGCACGACTCCCACGGACTTTTCATAGAGATACTTCACCTTGTGGGGACCCTCCTGGGCCAGGGATTTCGAGCTTCTCGGAAACAGGATATCAGAAAGGATATTGGAGGGCATGTCCACGAAATTTGTGATCCGGACCGCCGTGTTATACATCCCCACCGCTGCGGCAGAAATATAGGAGGCCACGATGAAATGGTCGGTGCTCCGGAAGATCAGCGAACTGACGTTGGTCCCGAATACATACCTGCCGTATTTCCACAGGGTGACCAGCCAGGACCTGCTGAAACGGAAAGGTTTCAGGAATTTCCGGGCGAAAAGAAAGGAAATGCAGGTTCCCAGGCCCATGGCGAGGATATAGCACCAGACCAGCTGGTCCAGGCCAATCGGGGCATGGGTAGCCCAGCAATACAGGATATAGAAGAACAGGATCGCCTGCCGTGCGAAGTAACTCAGGGAAATCCCCTTGAAGCTCAGATAGGAGGCCTGGGTGAACTCGCAATGGGAAAAAAGGACATGCGCGCAAAGGGCGATGACATAAAGATAGAGCATGTGCGCCATTTCAGGCATCCGGCAAAATCCGGCTACGGTTCTTCCCAGGGTGAGTATCAGGAGGATGATCGTGGCGGTCAGGACCCCGTTCAGGACCAGGGAGGAGGAAGAGATCCGGGCATGCTCTTCATCCGGTGAGGTGTTGATGAACCGCATCATTCCGTTTTTAAGCAACCCGTTCTTGGAGGTCTCGATAATGTTGGCGATGATCAAAAAAAGGGCCCAGGTGCCGAAGATTTCCTTGGTGGTGATCCGGGTCAGGAAGATGAAATTGGCGGCTCCGAAAGCTACAATGGAAAGATTCTGAAACCCGGTGAACAACCCGGACCGGATCCAGTAGTGATATTTTTTTTCAGCCATGGTCTGGGACAGGGTTTAGGATTCGGGGGAAACCTCTCCCTGGGGCCGGAAAATGGTCATCTTCTTTTTGGATGGGTCCCAGGTGAACAGGAACCATCCCCCCATCCGCAGCAGAAAATTATAAATCATGATGGAAAGGACTACCCCGATCAGGATACTTCCAAAAAGCAGGACCGGAACATTGGTGACCCCGAAAATCCGGGTCATGACGATCCGGAACAGGAAGATCAGGGAAAGGTGGATCACATAGATATAGAGGGAATGGTACCCCACCACGCGGAACCATTTCAGGATCCGAAGCCGTTGCAGGATAAAGGAGATATTGGTCAGGAAGGCGCAGCCGATCAGGGTGATGATCACGAACAGGAAATAAAATCCGAGACTGGAGGCCGTGACGTATTGCTGGAGTTGGTCTGATTTGAAGTCCAATGGATGGTTTATAAAGAAGAGCTGGGTAAACGCGAAAAGTGGGAGCAGAACGGCAAGAAGGTAGAATGAGGAGAATTTCTTTTCCTGGCCCGGTTTCAGGACAAAAAGGGAGATGTTATCCCCAACCGCGTAAAAGAAATAATAATAGAAGGCGTCGTGGAACAGGCTGTAATTCTGGACCAGGGTAGCGAGGTAATAGAAAACCAGGCCGAGCAGGAGTTGCCACCGGGTATTGACCCGAAACACGGATTTGAAGACCATGTACAGCAGGGTTACGTCAAACAGGGAAATGAGATACCAGAGCTGGTCCAGCACCCTGGGCTGGATGATGATGTCCAGGTAGGCCATGGGGCCGCGATGGGAATTAGTGAACCGGGTGAACAGGATCTGAAGGGTAACCTGGATAAAAGCCCAGATCAGGTAAGGGTAGAGCAGGGTGTCGAACTTGTTTACGATGAACTGCTTTCGGGTTCGCTTGGCCAGACTTTTTCCGACGAATATTCCGGATAGGATGAAGAACAGGGGCATCCTGAAACTATACACGATATCGTTGGCATGCTTCAGGTACAGATAATGGAAAGTGTCCAGCTTGTCCCGGGTGAGCCCGAACCAGACATGGCGGTAAATTACCAGGATGATCGCGATGCCCTTGGTGTAATCGATCCAGGGCATCCTGCTGCGGGTGGCCCCTTCGGTATTGAAAAAAAAATTCTTAAAGGTCATTGGCTGTCCGGGCAATTGTATTGAAAAGGGATTCTGCGTGGGTCCGGCATCATTTCTCGATATCCTGCAGTTCAACCATGTTCAGGATCGCGCCAACCAATTTTCCATTCAGGCTTTTGAGGAACTGGATGGATTCCTTGTCCACCTGGTTGATCGCGTATTTCGCAGAGAAGATGGCCACAACGCCATCCACATACTCCA
>DATKSX010000113.1:0-3349 GCA_035531415.1 Chitinophagaceae bacterium | reverse complement strand
CAAAGCACCCTCGGTCCGGGGCAGTCGCTGCCCCCCCTTCCTGCCCCTGGGGTGCATATCAGCATCCCTTCCTTCCCCCTGAGAGATTGCGCCCCGGTATTTCAAAACCTCCCTCCCCCGGTTCAGGCGGCCGATCCCATGACCATGGAAGCCCTGGGACAGGGATATGGCTGGGTATTGTACCGCACCCGGCTGCCTGCCCATCCCGGGGCCCTCCTCAAGGTTCCGGGGATCCGGGATTATGCCCTCGTTTTCGTGGATGGGAAAAGGGTGGGGATCATCAATCGGATGAAGGGGGAGGATTCTTTAGAATTGCCTGGATCCGGGCCCTCCAACCTGGGACTTTTCGTGGAGAATCTGGGAAGGATCAACTATGGCTCCAAACTCCGGGATAACCATAAGGGAATCATCGGCCCGGTCTTGCTCTCCGGCGCTCCCCTGAAAGGCTGGAAGATGTACCGATTCCCTTTTGACCACCCGGAGAAGTTCCCCTTCCGTAGAGGGCAGCCAGTCGCTGCCGATCAGCCCCAGCTGCGCCGGGGGGAGTTCCAGGTCAGGGACACCGGGGATACGTTCCTGGATATGCGGGGTTGGGGGAAGGGGGCAGCCTGGGTCAACGGGCATCCGCTGGGAAGGTACTGGAATATCGGGCCCCAGCAGACCCTGTATGTCCCGGGTTGCTGGCTCCGCAAGGGAACCAATACCCTGATCCTGCTGGAAACCCTGGATGGAAAAGCGGACCGGGTGGAATTACTGGACCATCCCATCCTCGATCAGCTGGGGAAATAGCTCAGGCAGGCGGTCCCGGCTGGAAGGCGTTCCAAAGCATATCCTTCAGCTCAGTCAATCCCTGGTGCAGCAGGGAAGAAATGAAAATATGGGGAATATCAGCAGGCAGCTCCCTTGCAATCGCGACGCGTAGCTCCTCATCCAGCAGGTCGGACTTGGAAATGGCGATCCGGAACTCTTTATCCAGCAGGGAAGGGTTATACTGGCGAAGCTCCTGGACCAGAATTTCGAATTCCTTTTTATGATCCGGAGAATCGGCCGGGATCAGGAACAGCAGGACCGGATTTCTTTCGATATGGCGCAGGAAGCGGTGCCCCAGTCCCTTGCCCTCTGAGGCACCCTCGATGATCCCCGGAAGGTCCGCGACGCAAAAGGAGCGGCCGTTCCGGTAAGGGACCATGCCCAGCTGGGGCACCAGGGTGGTGAAGGCATAGTCGGCGATCTTGGGGCGGGCGGCGCTCAGCACCGACAGCAGGGTTGATTTCCCGGCGTTGGGAAAGCCGACCAGGCCCACATCGGCAAGCACCTTGAGTTCCAGGGTCTTCCATCCCTCGGATCCCGGTTCCCCCGGCTGGGCATATTCAGGAGCCTGGTTGGTGGCCGATTTGAAATTGCTGTTTCCCAGTCCTCCCCTTCCTCCCCGGATCCAGATGCATTCCTCCCCGTCCCGCAGGATCTCGGCCTCAAGCAACCCGGTGGACTCGTCCCGGGCCATGGTACCAGGGGGGACTTCGATGATCACATCCTCACCATCCTTTCCGCTGCAATTGTTTTTGCTCCCGTTTTCGCCATCCTGGGCCAATACTGTTTTGAAATACCGGAGGTGAAGCAGGGTCCAGAGCTGTGCGTTTCCTTTCAGGATCACATGACCTCCCCGGCCCCCGTCCCCGCCGTCGGGACCGGCATGGGCATTGTACTTCGTCCGCAGGAAATGTTTGCTTCCCGCCCCTCCTTTCCCGGATCTGCAGAAGATCCTGATATGGTCCACGAAATTGCTCATCAGCCGACAGGGCAACGGCGAAAGTCGTCAATTTGAAGGAGATGCAGGCTAAACGAGGGGATCGATCTCGGTGCAAAGGAGCCGGAAGGTCTCCTCCACGGTTCCATCGCCCTTGATGGTTCTGAATTTCCCCAGGTCGGAATAATGGTCCGCCACCGGGGCAGTCTTGTCGTGATATTCCTGGATCCGGGCGCGCACCAGGTTTTCGCTGGCATCGTCTGCACGCTGGGAAGTGGTGCCCCGGTGCAGGAGCCTCCGGATCAGTTCGGGTTCGGGGACTACCAGGGAAAGCACCAGGGAGATTTCCCCATGCTTGCGCTTCAGCAGGTCGTCCAGGGCAGTTGCCTGGGCACTGGTCCTGGGAAATCCGTCGAAGATGAACCCCCGGGCCCGGGGGTTTTCATCGATCCGGGAGGCGATCATGGCGATGACCACTTCATCCGGCACCAGCAGCCCCTGGTCCATGAAATTCCGCGCCATGATTCCAAGGGGAGTGTGCAGGCTGATCTCGGTTCGAAGCAGGTCACCTGTGCTGAGATGGATCAGTCTGTATTTTTCAATGATCAATTGGCTTTGCGTACCTTTTCCGCTGCCTGGAGGGCCAAAAAGGATCAGATTGAACATGGCAGAGGTTAAAATGTAAGGAAAGGGAACAAAAATAGGGAATCAGGATTAATTTTTTTCCGGATTGAAAAAAATCAAATATGAGGTATTCCTGGGCCCTTCCACAAAACGGGGAATGCGACCGAAAAGTTAAAATTGTTCCCGGGCGTGGCAGGTCAAATCCCCTGGGACGATTTTAACGTAAATTCACCAGACCAATTGAACTGCAAAATGAAATTGCGCAACCTGCTTTTTTTGATCATTCCGGTGGTATTCCAGCAATGCGCCGACTCTCAAAACAAGACCATGGAACACCAGAAGAATCCATACTATTCCCGGACCGACACCACAAAGCTCCATGTACCCCTGGTAGAATGGAAAAAAATCCTTCCTCCGGATGTTTATCATATCGCTTTTGAAAAGGGCACGGAGACCGCCTTCACCGGGAAATACTGGAACTATACCGGGATCGGCACCTATTATTGCGCCGTCTGTGGCAATGAACTGTTCCGGTCCGATGCAAAATTCGCCAGCACCTGCGGGTGGCCCAGTTTTTTTGAACCGGTGCGGAAAAACAGCGTGATTTACAAACCGGACCCTTCCTTCGGGATGGACCGCACCGAGGTGGAATGCGGCCGTTGCGGAGCCCACCTGGGCCATGTGTTCAACGACGGACCCAAGCCCACCGGGCTCAGATACTGCATGAATTCTATTGTGCTGGATTTTGTTCCGGACGGATCGCTTCATGCGTCCCGGTAATTACTTTGGGATCAGGCGTTGAGCATCAGGGGCATGATCAGCATGGTCAGATCCTCAGCTTCTGATTGCTCCACCGGCTTGACCAAGGCCGCCTTGGTCGGCATGGATAGTTCCATCTCGACCAGTTCCCCATCTGCGGCTCCGAGCATTTCCAGCAGGAACTTCGCGTTGAAGGCGATGGTCATGTCCTCCCCGGTA
>DATKSX010000112.1:0-5841 GCA_035531415.1 Chitinophagaceae bacterium | reverse complement strand
ATTCCAAACTAATCAAGAATTCAGAATAAGAGGTTTTGCAGGCCGGGACAGGATCGCCAGGCCTGCAAAAGTGATCAGGCCGTTTACGATCAGCAGCTCAAAGCCGAATTGGTATCCGAACCACTCCCTTGCATACCGCTCCAGCAAAAAGCAAATCAGCGGGGACAGGACGCAGACCCAGGGGACCCAGCGGTCCCGGACCGCCCTGCGGCTCAGGATTCCGAAGAGGAACAGCCCCAGGAGCGGCCCGTAGGTATAGGAAGCTACTTTGAAGATCGCGGTGACCACTGCCTCGCTGACCAGGTACCGGAAACCCACGGTCACGATCAGAAACAAAGCCGAAAATCCGATATGGACCAGGTGGCGGGTGCGTACCGACCGGTCCTGCAAGTCATGGTCCTGGTTTTCCCGGAATCCCAGGAAATCCACGCAGAACGAGGTGGTGAGCGCGGTCAGGGCGGAATCCGTAGTGGCAAATGTTGCCGCTGTAAGACCGAGAATGAAAATGACCGCCTCCATGGTTCCCAGGTGTTGAAGCGCGATGGTGGGAAACAGATAGTCCGACCTTCCCGGAACCGGGATGCCCTTGTCGGAGGCGAAAATATAAAGGAGTGCCCCCACACTCAGGAAAAAGAGGTTCACCAGCACGAAGATCACCGTGAAGCTGAACATGTTCTTGCGGGCCTCCCTCACGTTGCGGCAGCTCAGGTTTTTCTGCATCAGGTCCTGGTCCAGGCCGGTCATGGCCACACTCACGGCAACTCCCCCCAGGAAATGCTTCACGAACTGCCTGGGATCTGCCATGAAATGGTCCCAGATGAAGATCCGGGAATAGGAACTGTGGGCGACCATCCGGGCCATGGCGGGAAGGCTGGAATTCAGGCTTTTGCCGATGAAGTATACCGAAAGGATCACCGAAGCCAGTAAAAAGACCGTCTGGACCGAATCTGTCCAGATGATGGTCTTTAGGCCTCCCCGGAACGTGTAGGTCCAGATCAGCAACAGGGAAACCGAAACGGTCAGCCAGAAGGGGATATTCCAGGCATCGAAAATGAACCGCTGCAGGACGATGGCCACCAGAAAAAGGCGGAAGGAGGAGCCAATCGTCCTGGAAAGCAGGAAAAAAAAGGCCCCGGTCTTATAGCTGGAGGGGCCCAGCCTGGTCCTGAGGTAGGTGTAAATCGAGGTCAGCCGCATCCGGTAGTACAGGGGAAGCAGAACCAGGGCGATCAGGATATAACCCACCGAATTGCCCAGGATGAACTGAAAATAGGAAAAATGGTCCACCCGTACCGTCCCGGGAACGGAAATAAAGGTCACCCCGGAAATCGAGGTTCCGATCATCCCGAAGGCGACCAGCCACCACCGGGAGTTCCGGTTGGCCACAAAAAAAGTATCGTTATCCCCTTTTCGGGAGGTCAGCCACGCGATCAGGAGCAGCAGCAGAAAATAGGAAAGGACAAAGCACAGCAGGAAGGCAGGACGCATGGGTCTTTTTCGGGAACTCGGGGGGATCGGGCCTTAATTTACTCACAAATTTGAATTCTGATTCAATTTCTGATGATCAAAATTCAAATCAGACTGGATCCATCAAATGAGCTCCCAGAAATTTTCCCTGTGGATTACCCTCTCGGTATCCGGCCGATAGCTTTCAGTAAAAGATTTTGGAAATTTTACCTTCGCCTTGGGGTTCCATTTTATTTCATAAGCAGCTACCTTTCCGTCCTGTTCTTCGAGGTAATCAACCCCGGCTTGGTTGCTTCTCCAGAAATAAGCGTTTCCAAAAAAACCCTGGTAGGCCCTTTTTTTCTTCTGCTCACAGATAATAAAATTTTCCCAAAGCGCGCCTACATCATTTCGTTCCTGGAGCGGGGCGAAATTATTAATTATGGAATTCCTTACCCCGTTATCGTAAAAATAGATCTTGCGTGATGTGGTGATCTCATTGCGAAGATTCCTGGAATATGGATTTAATCTGAATATCACAAATGCTTTTTCCAACAGATCAATATAGGAGCTGATTGTTGCTTTATCCGCGGAGGCTACCTGGGCCAGTTCCGAATAGGACACTTCATTTCCAACCTCCCAGGCAATTGCCTGCAATAACCTCAGCAACAAGTCAGGCCGTCGTATCCCTCCTGTTTCCAGTAAATCCTTGTATAAATAACTTCCAGCCAGGTTGGTGAGTATTTCCCTGGCATTTTCCGGATGGACTACCACATCGGGGTAAAGACCATATATCAGGAAACTTTCAAGTCGGATAATTGCTTTGGCAAAAGTGAAATGGTTACAGACTTCTTCCCAGGATAAGGGAAACAGACGGTATTCCCATTTCCTACCCGTAAGAGGCTCATTGAGACGTTTGGCAATTTCCAACGCAGAGGATCCGGACAGGATAAGTTGCACTCCCCGATCGGCATCCAGGATCAATTTAGCACTGAGCCCAATATTCTCGAGCCTTTGGGCTTCATCAAAAATCACCATTTTATAAGTCCCGATATTTTGCTGGATAAATGAATATGGAGGATTATTCCACGCCAACCGGATTGCGGGATCATCCCCATTGATGTATAAAAAATCGATCCCTGATTCTTTGGCCAACTGGGTAATCAGCGTAGTCTTTCCGGCCTGCCTCGGACCCAGCAGAACAATAGCCTTTTTAAAATCAACCTTATCCTTCAGCTTTTTCGACAATACCCTTTCAATCATATTTTAGGGATTATAATCACCAAATATAGCAATTTTCAGGGATTATCATCCCCGAATCCATGCAAATCGAGTGGGTGACTGCAGGTGGGAGGGCTTCTGATCCACTCCGCAAATCCCGGTAAAAAGCCGAAGAATCTCAGGCAATTTAAGAGCCGCCTGGAAAATGGGGCCTGGAACTCCCCCCATCCTGGACTTGGCCTCCAGGGGCTAGCTGTCGATGGTCCCCATGAACTGTCCCCGAAACCGAAATAAAGGTCACCCCGGAAATTAAGGGGCCAAATATCCCGAATGCGACCAGCCCTCAACGGGAATTCCCTTTGACGACAAAAAAAGTGTCGTTGTCCCCTTGCGGGAAGTCAGCCAGTCGATCAGGAGCAGCAGCATAAAATAGGGGATGACAAAGCACAGCAGGAAGAGCAGGACGCAGGGGTCTTTTTCGGGAACCCGTTGGGATCCGGCATTAATTTACTCACAAATTTGTTGTCGAACCAGGATATTGTGCATTAACCTCCCAAAATATTCGTGATGGATTGGTCAATGAGCATGGCACTGAAATTGCAATTATGCCGCAATTGGAATTTTAGAACTTTTTACAATTTTTCTTAATTCATCCTGCAAAAATCCCTTAAGACTCAAATCTTCATCTACCAAGGGCCAATGAATCCCAATTCCGCCGCCGATCAGTTCAAATTTTAGCAACTGGGTCCTATTTGCCTTTTTTAAAAGAGCATATCTTGAAATTTGCTGACTCAGGACAGCCTTGGTATTGAGATAAATCGTCATTAAATCCAGTTCAGGGTGAATATCAATGGCTTCAATACGTAATCCCTCTTTGAGGATTAAGATTTCGATGGTATCGAATGATTTATTTTTCGAAGTATTCATGCCATTTAATTTTAAAATTTTCAGAATGCATTTGAACGATATTATTAATGTCCTTTTCTTCCGCTTTTGAAAAGCCAACCAAGTAGGCTAATTCCACTGTAGGCTCAAGCCAGAACTTTCCACTTGCTCTTCCCTTTATTACATGAACATGGGCAGGCTCGATATTTTCATTGCTGTAAAAGAAAAACCGCAACCCCCTTAAATGCAATAGTGTGGGCATCCCGCCTAATTTAATTTCCAATGATCAGGCATTCAAATTTCAATGAACAAATGAAGAGACTGATAATTGGTCAAAATTAAGAAAACAATAAATCAGCCAAGGCCCTTGTAGAATAAAACCTTGGATTTAAGGAAAAATGCGTGTGCCGGGTCAATCTATGTGGATTTATTTATCGTTATTTCCATTCTGAAACTGAATCCTGCGATGTTTCAGGGATTATAATCCCCAAATATAACGTTTTTCAGGGATTATAATCCCCGGATTCATGATATTTGATTTCCGGCAAGCCTGAGGTCTCTTTTGGGAAACCCATCCCGGGACCCCTGGGGGCAACCAGGATTCCCATCATCCCATTCTCAGTGCTTTCATTTCCATTTGAACCAGCGGATGCCGAGCCCGGCAAAAACCACGGTGTATCCCAGGGTCACCAGCAGGGCCAGCGTGGTATGGGCGTTCCACGTGGAAGGGTTCAGGCTTGCAGAAAGGATGTTCTCCACCGTGCCATAAGGAGACCATTGGACCATTTCGCCAATCTCCTTTCCCAGCACCCCGAAGCTGCCGAACATGCCGATCATGATGAAGGCAAAATAGACCAGACGGGTGGTAGAGCTGACGGTCTCCGGGTTTTTGATATAGCCCACGATGGCCTGGCCCAGGCCCAGATAGAGGCAACCCCCGACCAGCGCGGCGATAAAACAAAGCAGGTAATCGACTGCCGGCATTGAAATGCCATCGAAATAGAACCCTGCAAAAAATACGATCAGGGTGACCAGCAGGATCATGAAAAGCTGGACCAGCAGGCGGCTGATCATGATGGAAGCCAGGGAAAGAGGGGCCACCCTAAGCCGTTGGAAGATCCCCCGGTCCCGGTCCCGGGCAACGGAATTGGAATATCCCATCAGGCCGCTTGCGATCAGGCCGATGGTGATGCAGTTGGAAAGGGCGAAAGCCCCACCCATCCGGGATACCAGTCCTTTCCAGGAGATCAGGATCATCACCGGAACGACCAGGGTGAGCACGGCCGATTTCCGGTTGCGCCAAAGGGTCAAGAAATCAGCCTGAAGCAGACTGGAAAGAACGGTCCTTCTGTTGGGAATTACAATTTCCATGAGTACTGTTTTTATGAGTCAGGCCCGGATTTCCCGTCCCGTCAATCCAATGAATACATCTTCCAGGGTGATTCTTCCCCGCCTGGAGGCCCGGATGACTTCCGGATCATTCCGGTAGGTTTCCATGATCGCTGAAGGGGTGTCCGAGGCTATGATCAGGCCATGGTCGATGATAGCGATCCGGTCACAAACCGATTCGGCCTCCTCCATGGAATGGGTCGTGAGCAGGATACCGTGGCCCTGGTCGCGCATGGCCTCCATCCGCTCCCAAAGCTGGCGCCTGGACTGGGGGTCGAGCCCCGAGGTGGGCTCGTCCAGGAGGACCAGGGGAGGGTTATGGATCAGCGCGATGGCGAGGGTAACCCTTTGCTTCTGTCCCCCGGATAATTCCCCGAACCGTTTGGTGGCGGCATCCTGGAGTTTGAGGCCTTCCAGGATCTGATCCACCTTTCCATCTTTCAGGTTCACTCCATAAATCCCGCCATAAAGCCGGAGGATTTCCGGTACCCTCAGTTCCGGCTGGAAACTGGTAGCCTGGAGCTGCACCCCCATCCTGGCCTTGGCCTCCAGGGGCTGGCTGTCGATGGAATATCCCGCCACCGAAATCTGTCCGGACCGGGGTTTCAGCAACCCCTCCACCGCACTCAGGGTACTGGTCTTCCCGGCTCCGTTCGGCCCCAAAAGGCCAAAAATCTCCCCGGCCCTGACCTGGAAGCTGACCTGTTTTACGGCCTGTAACGCGCCGTAGGAAACATTGAGGTCATGGACTTGAAGGATGGTTTCTTGAACTAGATCGGGCATGTCGATATCGGGATTTATTTCAGGGGACAAAGGTATTTATTCGGAAGAATCCCATGAGTACAAACCGGCAAAAGAACGGAGGGTTTCGGTTAAAGCCATGCACCGGGCGGCAGAATG
>DATKSX010000111.1:0-10387 GCA_035531415.1 Chitinophagaceae bacterium | reverse complement strand
GAGACAGGACGATAAAGGAAAAGGTATTCCCGTTCACGGTGAATGAGGCCGGAAAGGTTTTGTTGTTGATCAGCTTGGGAGGGCCGTTTCGAAGCACATAGGCCAATTGGGAAGAAGAGCCATTGCCCAGCTCACCCAGTCCATGGCAGAAGATCATCAGCGGATAGCGCTGGGTGGTACTGGAGTATTTGGCGGGCAGGCTCTGGTAAAACCCACCGATATTCCCATCGATGGGATGATATTCCGGGGTTTGAACCGGAGGAGCGGTTTCCACCACGGTATTTTTCATTTTTGCTGTGGCCTGGTTTGTAGCAGTCGTTGCAGGGATGGCTTTAGCCGGCGGGGTGATCCCCTCTTTCTGGCAGGCGCCCAATAGCAAGAGGGCAAAGATCACCCGCCCTGTTTTTTGCAGGTTGTTTTTCATGGATATTCCTGTTTAGGGTGTGAAAAATTTAAGTGTTTCCGGAGTCTAAACGGAGGCGCTCCTGCTAAATTGCCGAGGCCCGGAGGAATTAACGTTGCATTAAAACATAAAGATTTCTTTTATTCATTATTCTGTGCATCTGTTCCTGTGGATCATCAGGAAAAATCCCGTACGATCGCCAGATGATCCGGAACAGGTCCGGGATTCCAGGAAGAATGGATGGTAAGTGCGGCCCCAAGGGCTGAAGCCTGGCCGGTCGCGGAGGCCTGAACCCGGATTTCGGGAAAACACTTGGAAAGCAAGTGCAGGAAAACCAGATTCCTGCTGAACCCGCCATCCACAAAAATATGGGTGGGGGTAACTTTTCCCAGGACCAGGCGGATGCTCCGTTCCTGTTTATGAACGATCCCCTGGATCAGCTGGTGGTAGGCATGTCCTGCTGAAGTAAATTTTTCCGGTTGGATTTCTTCCCCGGGAAGATCCCTATTGGCCCACTCCGCGTTAAAGGACATGGAGGCAAAAATCCCCAAATCCACCTTGAAATAATCCGCAATCCGTTTGAGAGAAGATTCGTACACGGGTCCCAACAGGAATCTGGAAGCCTTCACCGCCGCCCCATCGGTTCTGAGATAACACAGGCAATCCTGCTCCAATTCGATCCCCGTCAGAAGCTCGTCATTGAAGGGATTCAGGGATATGGACCAGGTCCCTGTCGAGACCAGAATGAAAGGTTCCCGGAAAGTAAGCAGGTAAGGGATCAGGGCCGCCGAGCTGTCCTGGATCCCGGTGCCAGCTACCAGACCGGTCGCACCCAGCCGGACCGGGACGGCCCTGGTCTCGGGAAGGAGGGGTGCCAGTTTTTCCATGATCTGCTCTTTTTCCACCCAATCATGGTACCGCCCCGAGGAAAAATCCCAAAGCAGGGTATGGCAACCGATGCTGGTCAAGCCGGAGCTGAACTGACCCGTGACCAGGCTGGCCAGCCATTGGGGCAGGTGCATAAAATACCGGACCTGCCTGAACAGGTCCGGGATTTCCATCCGGATTCGGAGGATCTGTAATCCGCTGTTCAGGCTGCCTAAAAATGGAGAGGCCGTTTTCCGGGTCAGCAGTTCCTTCCCTCCATAGGCAGCGAAAAAACTTTCGGCAATTCCGGCAGGATAGGGCTTGAGATAATTATAAATGGGCCGGATGGCCCTGCCTGCTCCATCCAGACCAACCAGGGAGGCTCCATAGGCAGAAAAATTGACGGCCTGGACTTCCAGGGCGCCCTCCTGCCGCAATTGCTCCAGGGAGGAGAAAAGGAAATCCTGAACCAGGGCCGGATCCTCCGAGGGAAAACCATCTGTATCCGGAATTTCCCCTAAGCGGACGGAACGTTCCAGGACCATTTGGTAATCCCGGTCGAAGCAAACCAGCTTTTTGTTGGATTTCCCAATATCGAAGATGGCGATGACGGGGATTGCAGCCATGATTATCGTTCGTTGCTCAAAGGCCTGTGGCGCGGGCACCTGATCCCCGCTGGCGGATCAACAAGCCTCGCAGGCCTGATTCCCGGAACAGGCCGACAGGGTCCAGGGCCGCCTCGGTCCTGAGCCTGGCTTCCGCCACCAGGGGCCGGGTATCCGTCCGGAAGGCATCCTGCAGGATCTCCTGGGCCTGAACAATATCATTCATTTCCTGGGCCCGCCCGAGGGCCTCCTGGTTTACCAGGAGAGCCTGGGCGTAAGCGATTTGGATGGCCTCAATCGACTGGAGCAGGTCTTCCAGAGGATCCTTCAGGTTATGGGATGCATCAATCATCCAGGCCAAATCGGTTACGGGATTCATTTCCCGCTCCTCCATGCCTTCCACCAGCTCATGAAAGATCAGGAAAAGCTGATAAGGCCTGATGCATCCAACCGTAAGGTCATCATCCCCGTATTTGGAATCATTGAAGTGGAATCCCCCCAGCCTGCCTTCCATGAGCAGGAGGGCTACGATCTGCTCGATATTGGCATTGGGCAGGTGGTGCCCCAGATCCACAAGGGTGAAGGCCTTCGGGCCCAGCTTTTTTGCATATAACAAAGATTGCCCCCAGTCTCCCACCGTGGTGGAATAAAAATGGGGCTCGTAAGCCTTGTATTCAATAAATAATTTCCAGTCCGGAGGAAGGGCATCGTAAATCAGGCGAAGGCTTTCAAGAGATCTTTGAAAGGCCCTGCGGAAATTCAGCTGGCCTGGGTAACTCGATCCGTCAGCAAGCCATACCGTCAGGGAATTGGAGCCAAGCTCCCTGCCCAGGCGGATCACTTCCAGGTTATGACCGACGGCCTGGGCCCGGGTTGCCGCATCTTCATGCTGGAGGGAGCCGAATTTATAGCTCAGGCTTTGACCGGGCTGATCCTGGAAGGTATTGGAATTAACCGAGGCGAAATGCAATCCATAGGTTGCTGCGATCCGGACCATTTCACCCGGTCGGTCCGTATTATCCCAGGGGATGTGGAGGGAAATGGAATCCGCGCTTCCCGTGAGGCTGTGGAGCAGGCCCACATCCGATATCTTTTCTTCCAGGTTCCGGGGTTCCCCTCCGCCCGGAAATCTCCCGAACCGCGTGCCTCCGGTTCCCAGGGCCCAGCTCGGGATGGCGACCTGGAAATCCATGAGTTTACGGATCAACCCTTCCCTCTCCCGGGTCAGGGATCCCATGCCCTGAAGGGGGCTTCCATGAGATTCCAGGAAAACTTCATTATGCTTTCTGATCTGCTCGGGTTCCAATATCCGGGTATCCATGGAGAAAATTTAATCAGCGGACAAAGGCCGCGGGGATCCCCCCGTCGACATTGAGGATATTACCGGTGGACTTATTGAGCAGGCCGCCGACCAGGGCAAAACAGGCGCTGGCGATATCCTCGGGGAGAATGGCCTGGTTCAAAAGCGTCCTCCGGGCATAGAATTCAGGCAACTGGTCCACCGTAATCCCATAGGCTTTCGCCCTTCCCTCTGCCCAACCTCCCGCCCAGATCTGGCTGTCGGCGATCACCGCGTCGGGATTGACCACGTTGACCCGGATATGGTCCTTTCCCAGTTCTGCGGCATTCAGGCGGCTCAGATGGAGCTGTGCCGCCTTGGCGGAGCCGTAACCGGCATTATCCGGACCGCTGACCAGGGCATTTTTGCTCACGATGTTTACGATATCTCCCCCCGATCCCTGCAACCGCATCTGCCCGACCGCGGCCTGGGTCATGAAGAACTGCCCCTTCACCAGGATATCAAAAAGCCGGTCCCAGTCCAGTTCCGTATGGGCTTCCAGGGGTTTTGAAATGGAAATCCCGGCAGAGTTCACCAGGATATCCACTCCCCCGAATGCCAGGGCAGCTTCCTGGAATATTTTGTTTATCGAAGCCCCGTCGGTGACATCCAGGCTGCAGGCCAATACCGGGTCCCTTCCAAAGACGGTTTGAAATTCCTGCTCCGTGACCTGCAGCCTTTCGGTGGATACATCGCTCAGGACGACGCAGGCGCCCTCGGCGGCGAAGCGGTGGGCGATCGCTTTGCCGATGCCTCCCGCGCTCCCGGTCACCAGGGCGACCCTTCCTTCCAGGGCCTTCGGCTTCGGCATCCTCATCAGCTTGTCCTCCTCCAGCTTCCAGTATTCGATCCGGAAAGCCTCCGGTCTGGAGAGGGCGGTATAGGCGGAAATTGCCTCTGCCCCTTTCATTACCTCGATGGCGTGGATATAAAATTCTGCGGCGATCCGGGCACCCTGCTTATCCCGGGCGAGGCTGAACAGGCCAACCGAAGGAAGAAGCACCACGACGGGATTGGGATCCCGCATGGGAGGGCTTCCCGCATCCCGGTTCTCTTCATAATAAGAGGCATAGGTTTCGCGGTACGCCTGGAAAGAAAAGGAAAGTTTTTCGCGAAGGGTTTCGGTCTGATCGTAATCCTCCTCCTTAATTCCAGGGATCACGAGGGGACAGATCTTGGTCCGTAAAAAATGGTCCGGGCAGCTGGTACCCATTGCGGCCAGCCGTTCCAGGTCAGCGGACCCCACGAATTGCAGGACGATGGGATCATCGGAAAAATGCCCTACCACCCGATGGCCCTGCCCCGATAATCCCCGCAGCACGGGCAGGAGGATGGCGGCTTTCCTCCGCCTTTCCTGCAAGGTTCCGGGCTGGATCCGGATTCCGCCAAAAACCGGTTTGGATTGCTTCCCCTCCTTTTCGATATACGAGGCGCATCGTTCAACAACATCCAGGGAGTTCCGGTAACAATTCAGGGAGCTGTCCCCCCAGGTGAAGAGCCCATGGGATCCCAAAATGATCCCCCCGAGGCCGGGGTTTTCCTGGACACATTGTTCCATCTTCAGCCCCAGATCAAAACCCGGGCGTTGCCAGTCCACCCATCCGATCCTGCCTTCAAAAAGGTCCCGGGTGATCTGCTTCCCGTCCCGGGAAGCCGCTATGGCGATGGCTGCATCAGGATGCAAGTGATCGATATGGCGAAAGGGGAGAAGTCCGTGCAGGGGAGTATCGATGGATGGAGTTTTGGAATCCTGGTCGAAAAGGCAAAGGCCCAGCAGGGGGACCATGGCATCCTCATGCTCCAGGCCCCGGTACACCTGCTTCAGGCCCCTGAGGCGGTCCAGGTACAGGGCCGCCAGCCCCTTTGCAGTCAGGGTGCCCAGGTCCCCACCCGATCCTTTAATCCACATCACTTCCACCTCGCGGCCCGTGACCGGGTCGGTAGCGAACGATTTGCAGGAAGTATTCCCTCCTCCATAATTGGTTAGCCTGAGGTCCCCGCCCAGCAGGTTGGAGCGGTAGATCAGCAGGGCCTCTTCATCCCCCCCGAGCCGGGAGGCTTTGCCCGGGTCCCAAAGCCAGTTCACATGCTGGTAACCGGTATCCTTTGCTGCCATGGTTCTTCTTAATGCTTCTGAGCGTTACCGAATCCCACCACCATCACCGAAAGGATCAAAATTACGATACCCAGAGTGATCACGGTCCTGGTCCTGGAACTGACCCCCTTCCATTCCTTCAGGGTAATGCCCCAGAAATTGGCCACCAGAATGATGAAAGCCATATGGAGGATCCAGGAACTGGCCCCATTGCCCAGTTTGCTTTCTCCCATGCCATAAAAGAAGAACTGCATGAACCAGGTGGTTCCTGCAAGTGCAGAAAGCCAGTAATTGCGGAAAAGAGGGGTCCGCCGGTCGGTATAATCCCCGAAGGACCGGTTTCGAATGTTGAGGATCACGCACCAGACCAGGTTGGTGGTCAGCCCCCCCCAGAGGAGCACCACATAAGTGACATTATTCTGATAGAGTGGGTTGAATCCCGCGGCAACGGCCGCATGGGCCATGGGCTTTCCCGCTTCAATCCCGAAATTGAAACAGGCGCTCAGGATGCCGGATACAATAGCCACGAACAGGCCCAGGGGCAGGTTGAATTCCTCAATGCTGCGCCTCTTCTCCTCCCCGGTGAGTTCCTTTTCCTTGAGCATCCCGGCCTTTCCGCAAAGGAATATCCCTACCAGGCAAAGCGCCACCCCGGCGAGCACAATCCTTCCCCAATCATTTTCCAGCAGTTCGTTGAATGTGGTCCT
Source organism: Chitinophagaceae bacterium (assembly GCA_035531415.1). Classification (GTDB taxonomy): domain Bacteria; phylum Bacteroidota; class Bacteroidia; order Chitinophagales; family Chitinophagaceae; genus JANWKA01. The sequence continues at coordinate 4,371 of DATKSX010000111.1, read as the reverse complement.
CCCCGGGGCCGGGCTGAAATTATAATAGATGGAAGGGACCAAGGCTCCAAAGACCGAGCAGAAGCCAAGCACCACCGAATTACCCAGGGACATGCCCAGATACCTGACCCCGAGTCCATAGGTCAGGCCGCCCACCCCCCAGAGCAGGCCGAAAAGGACGGTCCAGAGGATGACCTCAGGCGCGGTGTGGCGAATGATTGAGGAAAATCCGGGAATGGTAATCCATGCTGCCAATGGCGGTACGATCAACCAGGAAAAAAGGCCACCCACAATCCAGTAATTCTCCCAATGCCATTTCCGGACCTTCTTGAAGGGCATGTAGAAGCTGCCGGATGCGAAACCGCCGATGAAGTGAAAAATGACCCCGAGGATAACTCCCATACCGGAATTTATAGAGACCGCAATGCGGGTAAAAGTAAAGAGTTATGCCGGTAGTTTCCCACCGAGGCAGGAATCCGGATGCACTGCCCCCTTGGCAATGAAATTTTTTGTCCGGTTCAGGGGAAAATTTCAGAAATTGGGACAGGTCTTGGTCAAAGCTCACAAATAATACGACATAGTATGCCACTCAAAATATTAAAAACAAAAAAGGAATATCAGCAATCCCTTGAAAGATTCGAAAAAATTTTTCAGGCTACCCCGAACAATATTGAAAACGACGAAGCCGATGTTCTTGCTTTGCTTATCAAGGACTACGAAGACAAACACTACGTTATTGATGCTCCAAGCCCTATTGAGGCCATCAAATACCGTATGGAGCAACAAGGGTTAACTAACAGGGATCTTGCGCAAATTCTCGGGTTTAAAAGCCGGGTATCTGATATTTTCAAGAAAAATCGGAAATTAAACCTGAGTATGGTCCGAAAATTATACAACGAATTGCATATTCCTTTGGAGACCTTAGTAAAGGAATATTAATCAGTTCAAGATCGCTTCGTCATTTTGCCGCGGTCAAACCGGTCTCCCCGGTGAAATGGTAGGTGCCCGAACCAGCCAGTACCTTTAGGTACCCGTTTGCCAATCCTTCGGTCCGGATACCCGATTCCTCAGCCAGGGGCCTGCCTCCTTCCCTTAACCCATCGGGTGAAGAGACCGGCACAAAAATATCGGCAGTGGTGTTCGCCGGAATGGTCACATCCATCTGAAGTTTCCCCGAATCCTGGGACCAGGAACAGGAAACCTTCCCATAATAGGTGTCCAGGGAGCCGGAGACCTGGCTGAATCCATTAAAAAGATGCGGCTGGATTTTGATGTGATGGTATCCGGGTCCATCGGCATAGGTATCGATCCCGGCCAGTTTCCGGTACATCCAGTCTCCGACGGCCCCATAGGCATAATGGTTGAAAGAGTTCATGGAAGGGGTCTCGAAACTTCCATTCGGCTTGATCCCGTCCCATCGCTCCCAAATGGTGGTAGCTCCCATCTTCACCTCATAGAGCCAGGATGGATAGGTATCCTGCAGCAGTAACCGACAGGCCACATCATGATATCCGAACCGGGTGAGCACGAAACAGAGATAGGGCGTTCCCAGAAAACCGGTTGTAAGATGATAACCGTATTTTTTGATATTAGACACCAGCCTGGCTGCGGCCTGGGTCCTCATCGAATCCGGGAGCATATCCATATTGAGGGCAAGTGCATATGCGGTCTGCGTATTGGACACCAGCTCCCCCGCCGGGGTCATGAATTGCCGGACGAATGCGGCCTTGATGCGGCCCAGGAGCGCGGCATAGGTGCGCATATCCGCGGTATCGCCCAGGGCCCGGGCAGCATTCAGGACCAGTTGGGTGGAATAGGCATAGAAGCATTGGGCGATCAGGTACTGGTCGGTGACCGCGGCCCTGCCGCTCGCGTCATCCTCCGGGGAATAAAACAGCCAGTCCCCGAAATCGAAGCCGGTGTTCCAGAGGTCATCATGGGCCTGGTTCTGGATATATCCCACCCAGGCTTTCATGGAAGGATATTGTCTGGAAAGCAGCCTCAGGTCACCATAGGCTAGGTACATATTCCATGGGACGATGGTCGCCACATCCGCCCATCCCGCGCTGCATTGGCTGGATCCCAGGATATTGGGGATTACGAAAGGAACCGCGCCGCTGGGTGCCTGGTCTGCAGCTACATCTTGGAGCCATTTGGCGAAAAAGCTGTTGACATTCCGGTTGAAGCTTGCCGTCCGGGAAAACACCTGGGCATCCCCGGTCCACCCCAGTCGTTCGTCCCGCTGCGGGCAGTCGGTGGGTATATCGACGAAATTTCCCCGCTGGCTCCACTGGATATTATGCTGCAGCTGGTTGACTCGGGGATCCGAACAGGAAAAGGAGCCGGTGACCGGAAGGTCTGAGTACAGGGCCACCGCGGTGAAATCACCGGGCCGGATCGGACCCGGGTACCCTTTTACCCGGATATACCGGAACCCATGGAAGGTGAAATGGGGTTCAAACTGCTCCGAGCCCTTTCCGTCCAGTACATACTGGTCCTCCGCGCGGGCAGCTCTCAGGTTGGCCGTATAGAAATTGCCTTCCTTATCCAGGACTTCGGCATGATCGATGGTGATCGTATCTCCGGCAGGACCATCGGCTTTCACCATCACCCAACCCACCAGGTTCTGTCCAAAGTCCAGGACCTGGTCCCCCTGGGGCGTGGTCAGAATCCGGACCGGGGCAAAAGTCTCGTGTTTAGTCACCGGCGCATCCCAGGTAGAGACCAGGTTGCCCATCGGGAAATCCATTTCCTTCACCCCGCTCCATCCGGAGTCCTGATACCCCGGAAGGTCCCAGCCGGTTTTTTTCATCCGGGCATCAATGGTCTCCCCATTATAAATTTCCGAGCTGCGGATGGCTCCGGTCGAGGATTTCCAATCGGGGCCGGATAACACTTCCTCCCTGGTCCCATCGGAATAGACGATTTCCAACTGGGCCAGCAAGGCCACATCGCTTCCGTAAATATCCTTATGGTCTGCATATCCCATGGTGCCTCTCCACCACCCGCTGCCAAGGATCACCCCGATGGCATTATGTCCGGGATGGATCTGATTGGTAAGGTCATAAACCTGGTATTGGAGCCTTTTGAGATAGGAGGTCCACCCCGGGGTGAAGTACCCGTTTCCGATCCTTTGCCCGTTGATCCGTGCCTCATACATCCCATGGGAGGTGATAAACAAGGTGGCCGAACGGACTTTTTTTGCGACCTGGAATTCCCTGCGCAGCAGCGGGCTCGGTCTGGAGGGTTCCTCAGTAAACCCCGGTTCGATCCACCGGGCTTTCCAATCGGCAGTGTCCAATAATCCCATCTGCCAGGTGGCCGGTTCGCTCCAGGGAGAGGCCTCTTCATGGTTATCCCAGACCCTGACCTGCCACCAATAACGGTTGCCCGAAACCAGCGGTTTGCCCTGGTAGCAAACCTGCACGGAAGAATCAGACTGAACTTTTCCGGATTGCCAGACCAGGTCCCCCACTTCCTTCCCGGAACTCACCGTACCAACCCGGATCTCATAGGCCTGCTGGAGGGTGCTTCGCTGGGGGCCGGACAGCTGCCAGCTCAGGCGGGGCGACTGGGTATCCACCCCGGTAGGGAAGGAACGGTTCTCGCAGAGCAGGTGATCGACCCTGAGTTGGGAAAGTCCGCTGCAGATCATAAGCAGCAGGAGTCCGGAGGTGAGGATGGCTCGGATCATGGGGAGGGTAATTGGTGATCCCTTCGTATTTGGGGACCGGTTTCAGTATACTTCCAGTTGCTGGGCCCCCGGAAATTTTGGGAAGGGGGCGTGGGGCTCCACCTGGTACCAGTAGGCCACGGAAGCGATATCCGACTGCTGCGGCAGGTAGGTTCCGTCATGACGCCAGCCCAGGTCCTGAATGGTCACCCGCAAATCCTGATCAAACCGGACCGGATCGGTGATATGCCAGCGGTAAAGGCCGAAACGCTCCTGGGTGCGGTATAATCCATCCGGCTTGATCACCTGGCAGAGCCCGGAATATGGCGAGGTGAAGGGTTCATACTGGTGGGTGTCCTGGTTCTCAAAATCATAGGAGCCGCAAAAATAATCTTCGGTGCCCGTTCCATTGATGGTCGGGAATTTCTGATCCCCGTCCATATAGAATTTCACTTCCCCTTCCCCCCACCAGCCGTCATTGCGCACCCCCCAGGCGAGGTAGGTTCCCACATACTGGCCTTTCCCCCGGATCCCGTCCACGATGGTATAATCCTTTTTATAGGTGGTCGGGTTTTCCCTCCGGAATTGCGCGTGAAAATAAGCCGTCCCTTCCGGAACCTGGGTCTCCGAGTAGGTCACTTCATAATAAAGGCTGATGGATTCCCGGTTGAGGTTTTCAATCGTAAGCTTCGCTCCCTTACGGAACGGCATCGGCCAGT
>DATKSX010000110.1:0-4658 GCA_035531415.1 Chitinophagaceae bacterium | reverse complement strand
TCGTAGACAGCATCCAGCTGTTGCAGAACATGGACGAGGAAGACCGGGCGCTTTACGCCAATGAAACCGGCATCCGCCAAATGTTCATCAATGCCCGGGTGAAGGGTTGCGAAGGCGAAGAATGGTCCTACAATGAGGGCTGCCTCAGCATCCCCAAGATCCGGGAGGATATCGACAGGCCGGCCGAAGTGACCCTGTCCTATCAGGATGAAAATTTCCACCATCATACTGCGCATTTCAAAGGAGTGACCGCAAGGATCATACTGCATGAATATGACCATACCGAGGGAAAGCTCTTCATCGACTATCTCAAACCCCTGAAAAGGCGCCTGCTCAAAAACAAGCTGGACGATATCACCAAGGGGAAGGTTGAGGTCGACTATAAGATGACCTTCCCCAGGAAATAGTCCGGGGTCTTTCTTCGGGAATTCTGAATTCCGGAAGATTGCCCCGCCCTTTCATTTCCCAGGCCGGGGAATCAGGAGGGATTAATGTATTTTTGAATGTGGACCCCAGCCAACAACCCCCTTCCTCCCAATTCCCGGAGCAGGAGTTGGTTGCCTTGCTGCAGCGCAGGGACGATAAAGCCTTCAGCTACCTTTATGACCAATATGCGGGAGCCCTTTTCGGGGTCATCTTGGGGATCATCCATGAACCGCAGCAGGCCCGGGACCTCCTTCAGGAAACCTTTGTAAAGATCTGGAGCCACCTGGACCGTTATGATCCGGCCCGGGGAAGACTGTTCACCTGGATGCTCAACATCGCCCGAAATGGGGCCATTGACGAGCTGCGATCCAGGCGTCATCAGGAAGAACAGCAAATCCGCAGCCTGGACTCTAACGTAAATCTGGACAAGTCCTCCCTGTCGGTTTCCCAGCGGGTAGACCATATCGGCCTCAGGGCCGTCCTGGAAGGTTTGGGGGAGGAGCAGCGCAAAATCATCGACCTGGCGTATTTCCAGGGGTACACCCAGCAGGAGATTGCCAGCAAGCTGGACATGCCGTTGGGTACGGTAAAAACCCGGGTCCGGAAGGCCCTGATCCAGCTCCGGGGATTATTGAAATAGGCTATGGATATTCCTCAATATATCGCCTCCGGGATTTTGGAAAGTTATGTCCTGGGCCTGAACCTTGAGCCGGAATCCCGGGAGGTGGAGGAATATATGCGGCTCTATCCGGAAGTGGATCAGGCCGTGGAGCATTACCGTAAACTCCTGGAACATTACGCCAGGCTCCATGCGGTGGATCCTCCATCCGAATTGAAAGAACAGATCTGGATTGCAATCAAGGACCGGGAGCAATCGGTCCAGGCCCCGGAAAATGCCCCCGTTCCGGCGATCGAGGAGGAAAGGTCCGGCCCGGAGACAGCTCCTCGCCGGGTCCGGATCCAGGACTGGCTGGCTGCTGCCGCCACGGTGCTGTTGCTGGTGAGCCTCGCTTTGAACCTTCATTACAGGAGCCGGTATTCCAGTGTCAAGAGTTCCTATGACCAACTCATCGTATCCCGCAATGACCTGCTCACCCAGAACGCGATCTATCATTCCCGGCTTTCCCGGCTGGAATCGGATATGGAGGTGATTCATGACCCTTCCCTGAAATCCGTCGTAATGGAAGGAGTGAAGGAACATCCCGGGATGATGGCCACCGTATTCTGGAACACGGCGACCCGCGCGGTCTACCTGGCAGTCAACAAACTTCCGGATCCCCCCTCCCGGATGCAATACCAGCTTTGGGCGATCGTGGATGGCAAACCGGTAAGCGTGGGAGTCTTCGACATGGAAGGTTCTGGCGGAGGTCTTCAGCAAATGGGAACGGTCACGGGAGCCCAGAGCTTTGCCATCACCCTGGAAAAGAGGGGAGGGAGCCCAATGCCTACGATGACCAACCTGTTTGTGACAGGGAAAGTCTGAACGGGGAAAAATTTCCCGCCGGGAAACTTGTCCCCTTGATCTTTACACATCAAACCCATTTGAATCCAACCCTAACCCAACACCTTGGCCAAGCAATCCCCTCCTGGTAATGGAAAGACCCCCAAGGGTAAGCCTTCCGCCTTGCGGAATTTTTTCTCCATCCTGGGGCCCGGCCTGACGACCGGGGCCGCAGATGATGACCCTTCAGGAATAGCCACCTACAGCCAGACCGGGGCCCAGTTTGGATATGGACAGCTTTGGACCGCCCTGTTCATGCTGCCCTTTATGATTGCGGTACAGGAAGCCTGCGCCCGGATCGGGCTGGTTACCGGAAAAGGGATTGCTTCGGTGGTTCGAAAGCATTACCCTCCCTGGATCCTTTACAGCGTGGTGGGCCTGGTCCTTGGGGCCAATACCCTCAATATCGGTGCGGATATCGGGGCCATGGCAGCCTCTGCCCACCTCCTGGTGCCAATTGCTTTCCCCATTCTGATCCTTCTGTTTGCCTCCCTGATCCTAACCCTGGAAATATTCATCGCCTATCCGAGGTATTCCCGGATCCTGAAATGGCTGAGCCTGGTCCTGCTGGCTTACCCCATTACCGCAATCCTGGTCCGGGAGCCGTGGGGAACGGTCCTGAAGGCCACGGTGCTGCCTCATCTGGAATGGAATTTTGGTTTCCTTTTCATCATCATCGGGGTGCTGGGAACGACCATTTCTCCCTACCTTTTTTTCTGGCAGGCTTCCCAGGAAGTGGAGGAGGCGAAGCTGAAGCGCTACCTCCACCGGCCCCGGGTCACGGTGTCTTCGGTGAAAAGGTTGCGTATTGATAATGCGACCGGCATGATCTTTTCGGAGATAACCACCTGGAGCATCATGGTGGTGGGGGCTACCGTCCTGCACACCCATGGGGTAACAAATATCAAAACTGCGGCTGATGCCGCCCGGGCGCTCCAGCCCCTGGTCGCGGGATTTCCCCATGCAGGCTACCTGGCCAAACTGATTTTTTCCCTGGGGATCATCGGCCTGGGCCTGCTTGCGGTGCCCATCCTGTCGGCCTCCGCAGCCTATGCGATTTCGGAGTCCTTCAACTGGAAGGCCGGCCTCAACCTCAAGTTGAAACAGGCCCATGGCTTTTACGGGGTGATCACGATTGCGACCCTGATCGGCCTGGTGATCAATTTTATAGGCATCGACCCGGTCAAGGCCCTGGTCTATTCGGCCGTTTTCAACGGGATCGCATCGGTTCCCCTGCTCTTTCTTATCGCCCATATTGCGGGAAGCCGAAAGATCATGAACCAAAACAAAAGCGGTCCTCTTTCCAACTTCTTTGTCTGGCTTTCTTTCGCGGCAATGGGTCTTGCCGCCCTGGGCATGATCGTGATTTTTTTCCTCCACTGATTTCCAACGCCGTTCCGCCTTTCTGGCAGGGATTTTGGTTTACCGAAGCCAGCCTTCCAATAATTTGTAAAGTTTTCTTTTATGGCCAGATATTCGAAAAAATCCCAAGACAAGGTGGAAAAATCCCTTCATGAAATGAAGCGCGGGGAATTAAAAAGCGGCAGGAGCGGCAAAAAGGTGAAAAGCCGGAAACAGGCGATCGCTATCGGGCTTTCCGAAGCGAGGAAAGCCGGGGCAAAGGTCCCCCGGAAAGCCGCTTCCTCAAAAAAGGGATAAATTTTCCTAAGGGCCGTTTCGCTTTCCTGAAGCATAACCTGAAGATTATCGCCAGGATGAACTGATTTTTTTCCGTTCAGAACTGACCGGGCAGATTTTCATTTTTTGGTGATGAAGGTTTTGGAGATTAATTGAAAATCAGTAGGCTGGAAAACAGAGACATTTAGGGAATTTTTATTTATGGAAAGGAACCTGGGAATGATTCCTTGAAAAGGCCGCAGTGGTAAAGCTGTCCGTTTCAGGCAACCCGCAGTCAAAAAGTAAGAAAAGGTGAAAGGAGGAGGAATTAAAAAAGTGCAAGGGAAGAAGAAACCCTGATTTTACCTATAAATTAAATAATTAGGATTATCCAGTTAGTTCTCGTTGGCTTAGATAAAGAGGGCTCGACTTCACCATCCTTTCTAAGAGCTTGTCAAAAATGGTACTCAAATTTGCCCTGCGGTTGAACCTGAAGTGGAATTCATCCAAATAGCCCTGCATGTATTTTTCTGAACAGTGATGATGAATCCCCCTTAACCATCCCTTGAGGTTCATAATGTGAATATGGAGACTAGCGAAATTTTTTCCCTCGGCGGATTCCTTTTGCTTTAATTCTTTGCAGTCAACTTTTAGATTAGAGATTCAAATATATTGAATTATGTAAATCTTCCGACGAAATAATGACTTCCTTAATATCGAGGCCTTGTCTAAAACTCTTTGGTTTTATTTTTCAATGGAAAATGCAACAGACATTCTATCCTGCTCAGCTTTTGGAATCTTGTACCTTACAGCTAATTCCCTCCAGGAAATAACTTTGCTTTTTATTTGTTTGATAATTTGATTCGCCGTTTTGTTATCAAGGCGAAAATAACCAGCTACTTCTAAAGCCAAATCAGTATGAAGTGAATTATCATTCTCCGAGATATTTAAACTTAATTCTTTTTCATATTCGTTTGGGTTGATATCATAAGCTGGCGAGAGCGCCCATCCTGCTTCCGACAGAAGGAAACCATGGTTTCTCAAATGATCGTCGGTATTTTTGACACATATACTAAATACGATCCTTCGCCATAATTCTTCGAGATACTTATCT
>DATKSX010000109.1:0-6813 GCA_035531415.1 Chitinophagaceae bacterium | reverse complement strand
TCAGTGAGAGCTAATAACCAGAACATTACAATATCCGATACGATTCCTGGTCAGCGGATGGATTCCACCATGCATCATCAGATATATAACCCCACGGACACCAGCATGCGGCGGGATAGCATCCGTTTAGTTCGCTGAGTTCCAAAATTTTTGCGGGCTGTAGATTTCGGTAAATCAGACTCAGTGGCGAGTCTGTCCGTTCACTCCCGCTGTAATAACTGCAGCGGGAGATTGGAACGGAAGTAATCCCTATTGACGAAAGATGGTGGCAAAAAATACCTATTATGAATTCATGAACCGATGAGCCCCTTCTATAAATTGTCTCCTTTTTTTATTTGGTGACAAAGTGATTCATAAAATTGGGATAATCCTCTTTAATTGGAAATCAGGGCTAAGGGTTGTATTTTAAATCCCGAATTTCATACCCTAAGCCATGCTCCAAGCCCTCAATATCCGGAAGCTGATCCTTTTTTTGCTCGGTTTCTGGATTTCCTCCCCGATTTCCGCTCAGCAATTTGTCCGGGTAAAAGGCAAAATCCTGGTTTCACCGAATGGCCAGGAACTCCATTTGAAAGGGATAGGCTTGGGAAACTGGCTGGTTCAGGAAGGATACATGTGGGGTTTGGGCAGGGATTATTCTGCCCCACATGAAATCAAGGACTTGGTCCGGGAACTAATCGGGGAAGATAACGCGGAACAATTCTGGGAAAAGTATTACGCCAATTATGTCTCGAGTTCCGATATTGCCTTCCTGAAATCCTGTGGATTCAATTCGGTCCGGGTTCCTTTTGATTACCGTCTCCTGAATCCTGATGCCCTCCCGGGTATTTTTGCCGGTCCTGGATGGCAAGCCCTCGATGATGTAATCCGCTGGTGCAAGGCCAATAAGCTTTATGTCATCCTGGACATGCATTGCGCTCCCGGGGGAGAAACGGGAGCCAATATCGATGACAGCTGGGGGTATCCTTTTTTATATGAAACCCCGGCAAGCCAGGAACGGCTGATCCGGCTTTGGACCCACATCGCGGAAAGGTATCGCAATGAGCCAGCTGTTTTGGGATACGACCTGATGAATGAACCCCTTCCCCACCGGGAATTTTACGACCGGCTGGTACCGAAGCTGGAGCCCATTTACAAAAGGGTTACTGCAGCCATCCGGAAAGTCGACAAGAACCATATCATCATCCTGGAAGGGCCGAACTGGGACAGTAATTTCGATGGTTTCCACGCGCCATTCGATTCCAAGCTGGTTTATGAATTTCATCATTACTGGTCTGATCCCACCGTTAACGGCATCAAACCCTTTCTGGCATTCAGGGATAAATACCAGGTGCCGATCTGGCTTGGGGAATCAGGCGAGAATACCAATTCCTGGGTAGATTCCTTTCGGGTCACCCTGGAATCAAACGATATCGGATGGTCCTTCTGGACATACAAGAAGATCCGTTCCCCCCGGGGAGTGGTTACCATCAAGCCCCCCGAAGGATGGTCGAAGATCGTAGCCTTCAGTCAGAGTTCCCCCGGAGTCGAAACCCGGGAGGCACGACATGACCGGGACAGCATTCCTCCCCCCTTGGCTATGGAAGTTCTGAATGGGTGGCTGAGCCGGATTAAATTAGACAGCTGCCACGTAAATGGGGGATTCCTGGAAGCCCTGGGGCTCCACGCGCCCGGGAAATAGAAGAGAACCGGGTTCGGGGAGTTTGTCCGGATCATTCCAGTTGCACTAAAAAGCGTAATTTTGGAGAATTAAGCCCAGATGATGCGTAGCAGAACCGATTTTGTTCATTCAGATGGACCTGAACCCCATCGTGTCAGGACCAAAAATATCCTTAAGGGGCATCCGGAAGTCCGCAAACTCATTGGGAAGAACCCGAACACCATATTTGCCATCCTGGGAATCGTCGCCTTCCAGATCGCCCTTTGTATTCTGCTCAGGCACAGTCCCTGGTGGCTAATTCTGGTGCTCTCCTATTTTGTTGGAGCGTTTGCTAATCATGCCCTGTTTGTCATGATTCACGAATGCGCCCACAACCTGCTATTTAAAAATCGTGCTGCAAACAGCTGGGCCGGGATTTTTTCCAACCTCCCCCAGGTGATGCCCAGTGCAGTTTCATTCCAGCGATACCATCTCAAACATCATTCCTTCCAGGGCATCCATGAACTGGATGCAGACCTTCCCGATTTCTGGGAAGCAAAGCTGGTGAACAACAGTTTTTGGGGAAAAGCAGGCTGGTTCCTCCTGTTTCCCGTTTTCCAAACGATCCGGACCTTCCGGCTGAGGGAAATCAAGCCCATTGACCAGTGGGTTATTGCCAACTGGGTGATCCAGTTTGGGTTCGATGCGGCCGTCCTGATATTCCTCGGCCCCAGGGCCCTGATCTACCTGGCTCTGAGCTTTTTCTTTTCGGTCGGCCTGCATCCCCTGGGAGCCCGTTGGATCCAGGAACATTACCTGACCCTCGATGAACATCAGGAGACTTACAGCTATTACGGGGTGTTGAACAAAGTGGCCTTCAACGTTGGGTACCACAATGAGCACCATGACTTTCCTTCCGTTCCCTGGAACCGCCTTCCCAAATTGAGGAAGAAAGCACCAGACTACTACGATAACCTGTATTACCACACTTCGTGGACCAAATTATTCTTTCACTTTCTATTTGACCGCAAGCTTTCCCTTTATTCCAGGGTGATTCGAAGTAACCGGGGGAAAGTGAAGCTGACCGACGAATCGCGACCTGATGCAGACCTATTGAACGAAAAGGCGGCCACGGTTTAGCCGTTCATGGCCGACGCCTTTAAGAAGAACCTTCCAAAATCCAGCTGCCCGGATATTATTTATCCCCTTGGGGATTTTGTATAAATTCGCACATTTTATTTCAAATAAAATTTAAAATTGTTATGCGTAAAGGAATAATGAATAGCCCTCTGATGGTCCTGCTGGTGGCTGCCCAGGTCCTGAGTTCATGGAATCTTCAGGCCCAGACCAGAAGGTCCCCGTTGCCCAAGGATTGGCAGTTGCTGGATTATCAGCAGGACAGCGTATACGGCACCAGTGTCGATAGGGCATACCGGGAATTGTTGCAACATAAAAAGAGTCACCGGGTGATCGTTGCAGTGATCGATTCCGGAATCGACACCTCCCAACAGGACCTGCAGGGCCATATCTGGGTGAATGGAGGCGAAATTCCTGGGAATAACATCGATGATGACCATAATGGTTATGTGGATGATGTGCATGGGTGGAATTTTCTGGGTGGAAAGAACGGAACAAGCCTTGTGAATGCCAGCTCGGAAGCCCGGCGGGAATATTACCGCCTGAAAGGAAAATATGAACATTTGGATTCCAGCCAGGCTACCGATCCGAAGGAATGGGCCTACTGGCAATCCCTTCGGGAAAAAGTAATGAAGGATTCGGCCAAGTATTCCATGGAATTGGAACGTTTGCCCATGATTTTAGGTATCCTCCACCGGGTGGACAGCACCCTGACCCTGGCCACCCATCGGGATACCGTGGAATTCAGTGATGTGGATTCCCTTCAAACCGATGATCCCGCAGTAGTCCAGGCTAAAAACGTGGCCCTCAGGATGTACCAGGAAGTCCCCCACGGGGTTCCCTTCAGCCAGATCATCTCCGAAGGAAAGGAGGAACTGACAACCGCCCAAAATGCTATGAACCAGATGACCATGGATCCCAATGCAAGCCGAAGGGCCATTGTGGGAGATGACCCCTTCAATATCAATGACCGCAATTACGGAAACGGCAATGTGGCTTACGATACCTCTGATGCCTATTCCATGCATGGGACCCATGTGGCCGGAATAATCGCTGCCATCCGAAACAATGGAATCGGAATGGATGGAATCTGTGATAATGTGGTCATCATGACGATCAAGGCAGTGCCGGACGGGGATGAAAGGGATAAGGATATCGCCCTTGCGATCCGTTATGCCGTCGATAACGGGGCCCAGATCATTAACATGAGTTTCGGAAAGCCCTATTCGCCGCAAAAATCATGGGTGGATGATGCGGTAAAATATGCCGCTGCCCATGACGTCCTGTTGGTTCATGCAGCTGGAAATGATGGAACTGACAATGATTCGGTAATGGACTATCCCTGTCCGGAATTCCTGGATTCAACGGGGAAAGCCGACAATTTCATTGAGGTAGGTGCCAGCACCAGTGGTGCGGATTCCGTGGAAATTGCCGCCTCCTTTTCCAATTACGGGAAATCCGATGTGGACCTTTTCGCTCCAGGGGATGACATTTATTCCACGGTTCCCGGCAACAAGTATGAATCCCTAAGCGGGACCAGCATGGCCGCGCCGATGGTCACCGGAATTGCCGCACTGATCCTGGAATATTACCCGAAGCTGACTGCAGTCCAGCTTCACCAGATTCTGGATGAATCCGTGATGAAACTGGGAAATAAGATGGTCACGGAACCGGGATCCGATGCGCAGGTTCCCTTCAGCAGCCTTTGTCAAAGTGATGGGATCGTCAATGCCTACAATGCCCTGAAGCTTGCTGCGAACATAAAAGGGAAAAGGAAAAAAATTAAAAGACACCGGGACTGAGTTACCCGGCCTTTTCATCGAACCAAAAAAATATGCTTATGGCCAGACCTTTGCGCGAACAATATCCTGCTTCCTACCAGAATTATATTGATCTGGTGCCCCAGGACGACCTGGTGGATGCCCTGGAACAGAACATGGAGGAAGTCACCAGATTCTTCCGTGAAGTGCCGGAAGAGCAGTTATACCAGGTATATGCCCCGGGCAAGTGGACGATCCCTGCCATCCTGCTGCATATCTCGGATACCGAAAGGATTTTTTCCTACCGCGCCCTCCGGATCGCCAGGGGGGACCTCACTCCCATGGAGTCGTTCGATGAAAAACATCTGATGGACCAGGTTGAAATCACCGGGAGACTTCTGCCCAGTCTTTTGGCGGAATTCCGGACTGTGAGGGCAGCGACCCTTTCCCTGTATCATAGTCTGAACGAAAAAGACCTTGCCCGTCAGGGAACAGCCAGCGGTCATCCGACCACGGTGATCGGAATAGGATACTTCATTGCCGGTCATGCCAATCACCATATAAAAGTGATCAGCGAAAGGTATTTGAGAAAAAAGGGGTTATAAAAAAACTACAAACCTGTAAGCCGGATTCTGTTTCATTCTCCCTGAAATGGGAAAACCAGCTATCATTTATCTGCGACAGGAATCACTCCCTGCCTGAATCTGCCTACCCGTAAGCATCGGGCGAGCAGCCCTCGAACGCTTACCTATGTGGCATTTCAGCACGCAAGGTTTACCCAAAAATACCGTTACCGGCATTTTTCGTGGGCTCTTACCCCACGTTTTCACTATCACCTCCCTTGCGGAAGGCTACAATTTTCTGTGGCACTATCTGGCTCCGGAATGAACCGGATCCCACCGGTTAGGTGGTGCGTCGCTCTATGCTGTCCGGACTTTCCTCCCCGTTGAACGGGGCGATAGCACGGTTTGTAGTTTTAATTCCGATCTCCCGGAAGGAATTCATCCATCATACTGAAAGAAAACCTCGGTGGCCCCAAATCCATACCGCACATCGTATTGGTTCACAAAACTACGAACCTCAGGGGTATTTTTCAGAATCAGGTGGATTTCGTCCCGAAGCCTGCCTTTTCCCACGCCATGTATGAACACCGCAGCATATTGCCTGTGGGCGATGGCAATTTGAAGCCATTTTTCAAATTCCCTGAGTTGAATGGTAAGGATTTCAAAATTGGACAGCCCCTTCCAATCCTCCAACAGGTTCTCTATATGGAGATCCACCTCATAACGGGGAAGATCCAGGGCTGACAAGGGCCCATGAAACGTTTCCGCCAAGGCCGGAGCAGGTGGTGGAGTAAAGACCTGGTCCGTTTCTGGGCTTGGCATGGGGTACCGGTCCAGGATTTCAAACCTGAAGGTGGCATCCGATCTTCGGACAGCCTGGTTCAGTTTCGCGAATATCTGGGCCGCCCTGGGTCGGAGGGTGCGGCGCACCGAAGGGGCCAATTCGGGTTGGGGGACAAGGGGCCTCAAAACCAGTTCAAATCGGGGATTATCGTTCAGTTGTTCAAACAGGAGGTCGTGCAGATAAAGGTGGGAATAAGCCCTTACCTGAGATTCAAGTTCCAGGAAAAGGTTTTGTTTAAGCCAAAGCTGGTACCGGAACCCCAGATCGATCGGCCCTTCATTGGTCAGGTGCAGTTTGAGCAAATGGACCAGCTCCTCCCCCTCCCGGTTCTGGTATACCGGAAGCATCGAAAGCCATATCCCATGGTCTCCCACCCCGAGGACCGGCCCGGTTTCTCTCGGAATTTGTTCTCCCGGGATAAGCACGGCCTTCCCCACCCTGGGCTTTTCCGAAAAACCCCGGAAATATGGGAAATCAATCTGGTCGGCGAAAACAGGGAATTCCACCGTCCCCACCCGAACCAGGACCATTTCATCGTTAAGCAGTTCCAACACTTCCCCAATTTCCCCGGAATGAAGCAACAAGACCTGATCCCCAACGGAAAATTTCATGAAGTCGGCGGTTTTTATCCAAATGTACATTGCGGAGGCGGTCTCCCACCCCCCGGGTGGCCCTTCCCGTAGTGTTAATGTTTAGATAAAACCAGCCCTCCTCCCCTTTCTTTAGGGTTTATTGGAGTCTAATGGAAAGAAGGCAGACAATTTGCTATATTTTGCAATATTATTATAATTGGTTTCCATTATGCGTTTAACCTTAAAACATTCAATATGAAATTGCTTCTGCAATTTTCCATGATGACCCTGATGTTTT
>DATKSX010000108.1:0-7001 GCA_035531415.1 Chitinophagaceae bacterium | reverse complement strand
TTGCACTCTTTTTGGCCTTAACCGGCATTCCAGCACTGACCCTGGCACAGGATGCCCCGGTGAAACAAGTCAAGCTGACCCGCTTCCTGCTCCAGTCTTCCGCGGTGGCCCAGGAATCCGGATCCGAGCTTTCCTCCCCCGGGTTCACCGCAAAGGACTATTGGTATCCGGTCAAAGTTCCCTGCACAGTCCTGACCGGCCTGGTGGCTAACAAGGTTTATCCGGATCCCTATATCGGGATGAACAACATGAAGATCCCCGACGCTTCTGACGCGTTCAACAAACAATGGAACCTGGAACAATATTCCTTCCTGCCCAATGATCCCAATCCCTGGAAAAAACCTTACTGGTACCGGACCAGCTTCCAGGTACCCGCCTCAGACCGGGGAAAGCATTTCCAACTCATCTTCAAGGGAATCAATTACCGGGCTGACGTGTGGCTGAACGGAACCCAGGTCGCCGATTCCTCCCAGATGGTGGGGATGTTCGCCCAGTACAGCCTGGATGTAAGTTCCAGGATCCGGGCCGGCGGCACCAACGGGCTGGCCGTGAAGATCTATCCTCTGGATTATCCGGGACTTCCCTCCCATCCCCAGTTGAATGCCCTGGGAGATTTTTATGCCAACGGAGGGCCAACCGGGGATATCGGCAAAAACGTGACGATGCTTTGTTCCGTGGGCTGGGACTGGATCCCGGAAGTAAGGGACCGCAATATAGGCATCTGGCAGCCGGTCTATCTGAGGACCTCCGGGGATGTTGTGATCCAGGATCCCCAGATAGTCACCACCCTGCCCGGACTGCCCGATACCAACACGGCCCGGATTGACCTGCATTTTTCCCTTTCCAATTCGGGCAGCCGGGAAAGCCAGGGCAGGGTCAGGGTGACCATTACCCCGGAAACCTTTTCAGGAACCCCGGTCCTGATCAGCCGCGAGCTTTCCATCCCTGCCGGGGGGAAAACCCTGGTCGATCTGAATCCCGACCAGGTCAGCGCCCTGGTCTTCCATCACCCCAGGCTCTGGTGGCCCAACGGATACGGCAAACCGGATCTGTACCGGATCCGGCTGCAATACTTCTCCGGGACTTCGGTCTCCGACGACACTTCCTTCTGTTTCGGAATCCGCCAGGTGGGTTCCCGGGAAACCACCGTGAATGGCTGGGCCCGGAGGGATTTCTTTGTGAACGGGGTCAGGATCCATCTCAATGGCGGGGCCTGGGTTCCCGACATGATGCTCAACCGGGATTCCACCCGCTATGATGACGAGCTGAGGCTTGCCCGGAACGGAAACGTGAACCTGCTGAGGATCTGGGGAGGAGGGGTGACTCCCCCCGATATCTTCTTCGATCTGGCCGACCGGTACGGCCTGCTGGTATGGCAGGATTTCTGGGTGACTGGCGATACCCAGGGAGAATTCAAGGGATCCAATAAATGGCCCTTCCAGGGAGATGTTTTCGTCCGCAATGTGATCAGTACGATACTCCGCATCCGCAATCACCCCAGCCTGCTGGTTTGGACCGGGGGCAATGAGGGCCATGCCCGGGAAGAACTCTACCAGGCCATGCGGGACAATGTTGCCTCCCTGGACGGTACCCGGCCTTTCATTCCCTGCTCATCCGGATTCGCCAAATTGCCCGAAGGATGGAAAGCCAGCTGGCCCGATGACCAGCCGGGCGGGGTATACAGCGGCGGACCTTATTCCTGGGTTGACGAGGCCGAATATTTCCGGCTGGTTGACCGGGGCAGGGACTGGCTGTTCAAGGACGAGACGGGAATCCCCTCCCAGGTGAACTATGACATCCTCCCCCGGATGATCCCGGATCTGATCCCCGATTCAACGCTTCCCTACCCCCTCAATAATACCTGGGGCTACCATGATGCCTGCGTGGGCAACGGCCATTACGAACGGTATTACCAGGCCATGGTCGACCGTTACGGAGCCCCGTCCAGCTTCAGGGAATTTTCCGATAAGATGCAAATGGTGAACGCAGTCAGCTATCGAGGAATTTTCGAATCAGCAGGGCATCATCTCAACAGCACCGGGGGCGTGATCCTCTGGAAACTCAATGCAGCTTTCCCCAGCGTGGTCTGGCAGGTTTATGACTGGTACCTGGATGCAAACGCCGGATATTATTCCATGCAAAACACCCTGGAACCGGTCCATGTCCAACTGAACCTGGATGATTCCATGGTAGCGGTGGTGAACCGGACGGCCCTTCCCCAAACCGGGCTGAGGGTTGAGGCCACATCCTACTCCATTGATGGTCGGACCCTGTATCATCATGAACAGGTCCTGAACCTGGATTCCACCGGTGCCAGGGAATCCTTTTCCCTTTCCGGCCAGCTCAACTCAGGAGCAGCCTTCCAGTTCCTGTTGCTTTCTCTGAAAGACAAAACCGGCCGGGTGGTTTCCCGGAACCTGTGCTGGATGGCACCCCACCATGATTACAAGGCGATCAACTCCATGCCGGAAACAGAAGTCACCGTGACCCAGACCGGATTTTCCTCCGGTCCGGCCACGGATTCCTGGGGCGTCCGTTTCACCAACCATTCCACCCATTTCGCCTTTTTCCTCCATCCGAAGCTCCGGGCGCATGGGGAACTGGTGCTTCCTGCATTCTGGTCCACGAATTATTTTTCACTCGCCCCTGGAGAATCCCTGAACCTGAAGGTCGGATGCCCTGCCCGGTTGATCGATGGAAAAGAAGTCAGCCTTTCGACGGATGGATGGAATGTCCCGAAAGTGGAAACCGCGTTGAAGCTGGCTTCCCGCTAGGGGCGGTTGCGGGCGATGATTTCCACATCATGAACCTGCCTGGGAAGCCAAACGGTCATTTCCCCGGGGCCGCGGTTGGCCCAGGCATAATAGGGGATTGCGGTGAAGGGCTGGGAGCTGGTTTGGAGGGAAAGGCCGTCGGAAGAGGGTTTCAGGGCGGGGACCGAAGTGGTAATCACCTGCACTCCGCCCAGCAAACCCGGGCGAAATTCCGTTTGCAGAACAGCATCATCCGGCAATAGAATATTGCTGGTCCTTCCCCCGTTATCAGTCCATTCCGCGCAATAGAGTATGGGGCCCCGCTGGATGGCCACTTTTCCCTGGTCATCCTTCACCTGCTGGTTGGCAATCACCCTTTTAATCCGCATGGGCATGTCCCATTCCAGCTGGTCCCCCTTTTTCCAATCCCTCCGGACCACTGCGTACCCCTTTTCCAAACTGTATGAGGTCACCACTCCATTCACCTTCAGGACCGGGGAATCTGTCGTGGAATCGGTGAAACGATAGAGATCTCCATCCACCGGGTGGGATCCAAGCCATCCGGGCACCCGAATGAATATGGGGAAGGAGGGTCCCGCGGAAGGGTCCACACTGAGGGTAACTTCCCCGTTCCAGGGGTAGGAGGTTTCCTGGGTCAGCCGCACGGTTCTGTCCCCCTGAAAGGAAAATTCAGCGCTGCTTGCCGCAAAAAGATTGACATAAATGCCCCCATTGCCCTGGGCATAAATGAGCCCGGGAATTGCCGGGATCAGCCGGATGATGTTGGTAGGACAGCAGGAGCAGGGAAACCAGGGAGAACGGGTCCTTTCCAGATCGGGATGGACAAAATCCCTGCGGACTTCCAGGGTATTGGTATAAAAGAAGTTCATGCCGTCCAGCGAAATGCCTGAAATCAGTCCGTTATATAAGGTCTGTTCCAGCACATTGATGTATTTGGCGTCGCCGGTAAGCCGGAACATCCGTTCGTTCCAGAGTACGCAGCCGATGGCAGCGCAGGTTTCGCAATAGGCGGTCCTGTCGGGAAGTTGGTAATCCTTTCCGAAACCCTCCCAGTTGCCGATTGCCCCGATCCCACCCGTAATATAGTATTTGGTGTGCACCATGTTGTCCCAGATCTTATCCAGGGCATGCAGATAGGCTGAATCCCCCTGCATCGCCACCAGATCCGTCATGGCACTATACAGGTACATGGCCCGCACGGCATGGCCTTCGGCCGTGGTCTGGTCCACCACCGGGATATCATCCTGACTGTAAGCTCCCGTGCTATAGGGATCATCAGGGTTCGCATTCGGGTGGGGGATGGTTCCCCGCTGGTCGATCAGGAACCGGGCGAGTTGCAGGTATTTTTCATCCCGGGTCACCCCGTATAGTTTGATCAGGCCCAGCTCGATCTCCTCATGTCCGGAGGCGATGGCCTTTTTCCCTGGCCCGAAGATGGAGGCGATCAGGTCCGCGTTGCGGATGGCGGCATCCAGGAGGCTGCGCTTCCCGGTGGCCTGGTAATAGGCCACTGCAGCTTCATACAAATGACCGGCATCATAGAATTCATGGCTGCCGTTTCGTTCGTTCACCCAACGTGCAGGCCCCATCCAGTCCACCAGGTTGCTGGCATTCGTTTCCCGGGCCGTATAGAGATATCCGTCGGGCCGCTGTGCGGCTGTGACCAGGGCGATCACGCTGTCCATAGTTTTTTCCAAAGCCGCATCAGGCTGGTCCATCAGGCTGTAGGAAGCCCCTTCGATGGCTTTGTAGATATCGGAATCGTCAAAGGGGTAGATTCCACAGAATTTTCCTTTGGTCCGGTTTGCCGCGATATCAAAATTGGTCATGCGGCCCTGGGTCGCGCATTCGGAAAGAACATGAGGAAGGGTCCTGGTATGATCCCGGGCAATAATGGGGTCCCAGAAGCCTCCCGAAAGGTGAACGGCAGAGAGGGGCAGGGGCCGGATGGCATAATCCCGTTGCTGGGATGCCGCAGGTTCCAGGGTACAGAGCGCCAGTCCGGCGACCAGTGAAGGAAGCAACCGCATGGGTTTGGATTTTGGGTGCAGGATAGTGAATTTAAGCAAAAACTTCCGGAAGAGGAAACCTCCGGGGTAGGGAAAGAATCAGAAGTTCTTGGAACGGATGAACCAGGGAGTCCGGACCACGATGTTAAGCTTCAGCATGAAATAATTTTCCTGGATCAGCCCGTTTGAAATGGTGCCCCTGCGGCCCACTTCCATCCCGATATTGAAATAAATGGAATTGGACTTGTTCGGCAGGCCGGTGCCCAGGGTCAGCCCATAGGATTGAAGTTGCTGGCCATTAACCTGCAGGTAGGAATTTTCATAGAAAAGCCCGGCCTGGAGGAAATATTTCTCAAAGTAATCCCCGCTGTTGGGCTGAAAGTAGGAGTATTCACCCCCCAGGGAAAACCGGCTGGCGTTCACCAGGCTATAAAAGGGCGTGACCACGTTCAAATCGGACCACCGGTAATATTTATAATCCGCGGCAAGGGTAAACCGGTCATTATGGGTCAGGGAAATACCGGCTCCATAATACTGGGGCAACTCAAAAAAACCTACGAGGTTGGTGAAACCCTTAAGGGTATCCCCGCCTCCCCCTTCCACATAGGTATTATTATCAATCCGAAGCGGGGTCTTTGCATTGTATACGACCCCAAGGCCCAGCTTGTAATGGGAACCCAGCCGTCCCAGGTACAACAAGCCTCCCTGGAAATAGGCCCCGCGCAGGAAGCTGGTCTGCTGCACCGTCAGGGAATCCTGGGTGGAGGTTCCCAGCAGTGCTTCGTTTTGGTTGATGGAACCGAAAAGGTAGGAAGAGGAGATCCCGATGGCTAAATGCTTCCCGATATTGAACGCATTGGTCCAGTAAAGATTGGTCACCCCCCCATTTCCGGTGGCCGTGGAACGGAACTGGTCATTACTTCCAGAAACATTTTTCAGGGTGGCCACCTGGTAATCCACCGTACTGAAAGGTTTGATCCCCAGGCCGGTCGTCCAGAAAGGAGCGACCCGGAATCCAAAAGCAACTTTCTCGAAATTGAGGTCGCTTCCGGAATGAGAGGGGTTGGACTGGTCCCGGTAGCTCAGCGTCTTCTCCCGGAGGGACATTTCGAAAAGAAAGGCCTTGGTTTCGATGGAGGAATAGGAGGCGGGGTTCAGGTTGTTCATGTATTTGGGTGAAGTGAGCGCGATCCCCGTACTTCCGATCCCATCCGTCCTCCCATAATCCCGGTAATCAATGTCCCCGATCCCGAACTGGGAAAATGGGGAAGCCACGTTGTTTTGTCCCCGGGCGGTCCAGGAAATTAAAACCGTCAGAAGGAAACAAAATAAAAAACGTGGTATACCAAAGATCATGGGGTAAGGTTGACCGCTGAACATTTAGGGCACCTGTTTATAAACGATATAATAGATCTGCAACTTCATCGAAGGGGTATTGGTAGCCAGGTGCTGGGTGCTGAGCACGGCCCGGGTGACTCCCAGGGCATTATATGTAGCCGGGGTAACCAAAAGGAGGTTGCCGATACCTTTGCCGGGGTTATTGATCAGGGCACTGACATAGCTGGTCACATCATACACATAGGCCGTACCCAGGTTATAGACATAATCGATGACGAGTGAACCGTTCAGACGCCCCCCGGGTGCACTTACGGTATCTATTACGGTATTGGAGTTGGATTCATCCAGCAACATGAGTTCCGGAGGAAGGTAGAGGTTGCTCCGGTAGGTAAAAGGCTGGGGCTGTACCACGAGACGGGCCTGGATGACCGCTCCGAACTGTGCCAGCTTCTGTATATTGGTCAGGGTGGGCAACTGGATCCGGGTGGCAATTCCCACTCCGGATTCCACGAAGGTCTGGTTACCCGTCTGGGACGAAGAGATGCCCAGGAGGTTCTTGGAGTTCAGTCCGGCCAGGGGGGTCCCGGTCCTGTCTGAAGTGAAATGATTGAATTGGGCAATATTATTGGTGACCGGAAAATCCTGGGATCTCGGCACGGGGTTTGGTCCCGGGTAGTGGTAATAGACCCGGATAACGGCGGCACTGTCCGTTGCGATCCCGAATCCCATCACCCCGGTATTGTTTGGGCCCGGCATCAGGGCCACCCCATGGAAAAAGTTCCTGAAATTGGTTTGGATCGTACCTCTCAGGTCTTTGGAAGCCATGATATGCAGAAGGGTATCGCCGAACAGGTCACTGAGCCGGATACTGATATATCTT
>DATKSX010000107.1:0-11454 GCA_035531415.1 Chitinophagaceae bacterium | reverse complement strand
CGGGCAAACCGGTTGAGAAAAGTTGGGCCATGGCCGGAAGAGGGGAAAAATCCTGCAGCCCGGGTTGTCTGTCTCCTGGTGCGGGAAGTTCTGTCTCGGTCCGCAGCGTCGCAAAAGATCCTTTGGAAACCTGATGAACCGTTAACTGCCTGGAGGAAGGATGCCCGGAAGGGATTCCCGGGGAAACCGATCCGTAGGTTCCGGTTCGGGAAAGGTTCTGCAACTCCGGCGATCCCTTCCGTACCGGAGCGGTCCGGGAGGAAAGCTGCGGGCCCAGGTTGGACGCCGGCGCTTTCAGGGAGGCATGGTGGGCCCGGAAAAACAGGCCACCGGCCAATCCTGCCACCAACAGGAAAGACAGGGAAACGACCAGGGGCCGATTGATGCTATTACTCCGGCGGATCTCATGGTGGATGTTCTCCCAGACCAGCCCGGAAGGCTCCATTTCAAAATCCCTGGCTTCAGCTCTCAGTTTTCGCTCTAATTCATCCCGTTGTGGTAGATCTTCCATCATGCTTTAAAATCAGTATTATTTGTCCACCAATACCTGGGGCTCCTCGTGGAGCACCCTGGATAGAAAATGTTTCGCCCGTGCATACTGGGACCGGGAAGTGCTTTCGGTGATCTGGAGCATTTCCCCGATCTCCCGGTGGGAGTATCCCTCAATCGCGTAAAGGTTCAGAATCGCCCGGTACCCGGGTGGAAGCAATCCGATCGCTTCCAGTACGTCTTTTTCCTGGAGATGGTTGTCGCTGCTCAGGCTGCCGGCAACCTCTGAAGCCCGGGCCGTTTCAAGGGGTTCGAAAAAATGCCTGTTTCGCTTCAGGGAATTAATTGCAGTGGTGATCATAATCTTCTTGATCCAACCTTCCAGTGATCCGGTTCCCCGGTATTGATCCAGACTGAAAAATACCCTGATAAAACCATCCTGGAGGATATCCTCGGCATCCCTCCGGGTCCTGGCATATCGGTAGCACAATCCCATCATCACGGGGCTGAACCTGTCGTAAAGGGCTTTTTGAGCTTCCGCTTTGCCCTTCAGACATGCTTTTACCAGCGTCTCGTCATCCCATTTGGCCGGTGAATGCTTCAATGGAGTTTTAATTAGACAAGCTAAATACCTCAAACGCTGCTTTCCAGGCTAAAATTCCCGGGGCTATCAGATATCAATATGCCTCACTAATATAATCGAAATAATTCACAATGGGATAGCCTGTACCGGGACCCATGTCAAAAAGGGCCCCAGAGGGGGGTAATCGGGCAAAGAGAGGACCGGGTCACCCGCTCCGGCTCAGCGGATCGGATGGGATGCCGGAGCCAGGGTGGCCGACAGGCTGTCGGCCCAGCCGGAAATACGACTTACCTGGGCATCGGTGAGCCGCGCATCGGGATGCTCCCAGAGATAGGATGCGATGGGCATATCGTGATGCTTGACCTCCCCGGAAATATTTTTCAGCATCTTGGGCAACCTGGATAAGGGATAGTTCCCGAAAATGGAAAAGTTCAGGTGCTTTTTCGCCTGATTGACATGGTAGGCCATCCACCATCCCACCGGCTCGATATTATTATACCAGGGGTAACGGGTGTGGTTGGAATGACAATCGTAGCAGGCGACGTCCAGCAGGTGCTGCACATCTCCCGGAGGGGGGTAATGGTACCGCAAGTCAGCTGAAGAGGGCACCAATTGCTGGTTTTTTGCCGGGCGGATCAGCTGGATCAGCAACAGCAATACCAGGATCCCGATGCCTGCTTTTCCAGATTTTCTTATTGTCATAAAACTATTGAGGTTATACCAGGAGATTTCCGGTCATCTCTTTGGGAATGGGTAGTCCCATGAAATGCAGGATGGTAGGAGCGATATCGGCCAGCTTTCCGTTTTTGACCGGGCCGTGGTAATCTGTGCTGATGATAAAGAAGGGAACCGGGTTCAGGGAATGGGCCGTATTGGGGGTTCCGTCCTCATTGATCTCAAAATCGGAATTTCCATGATCGGCGGTGAGGAAAACCCGGTAATCGCTTTTAAGGGCTGCTTCCACCACTTCCCCCACACAATGGTCGACGGTTTCCACGGCCCGGATCACGGCATCCCAGACCCCGGTATGACCCACCATGTCGGCATTGGCGAAATTGAGGCAGATGAAATCCGCCGTCTTTCCCTGGATCTCGGGAAGGATGGCAGCCGTGACTTCAGGCGCGCTCATTTCCGGTTTCAGGTCATAGGTGGCCACTTTGGGAGAAGGGATCATGATCCTGCGCTCTCCGCGGAACTCCTTTTCCCTTCCCCCGGAAAAGAAAAAAGAAACATGGGGATATTTTTCCGTTTCGGCGATCCGGATCTGGGTTTTGGATTGCTCCTCCAGCACTTCCCCGAGGGTCTGGGCGATATCCGCGTTTTCAAAAATGATTCCGATCCCCTTGAAAGTCTTGTCATACTCGGTCATGGTGACATAATCCAGCTTCAACTTGTGCATCCCGGATTCCGGCATGTCCTTCTGGGTGAGCACGGTGGTGATCTCCCTGCAGCGGTCCGTCCGGAAATTGAAACAAATCACCAGGTCCCCGCTGCGGATGGTTGCAAGGGGCTCGCCTTGTTCATTGGTCGCGATGATCGGCTTAATGAATTCGTCGGTCACTCCCCGGTCATAGGAGTCCTGCATGGACTCAATGAGGTCACGGGACTTTTCTCCTTTGCCTTCCACCATCCCCTCATAAGCCAACCGGACCCGCTCCCATCTCTTGTCCCGGTCCATGGCATAGTACCTTCCCGTTATGGTGGCGATCTTTCCCACCGAATGATCCAGGTTGTCCTGAAGCTGGCGTATGAACCGGATCCCGCTCTTGGGATCGGTATCCCTTCCGTCCGTAAACGCATGGATGAAGACTTCAGTGAGTCCATGCTGCCTGGCGATCGTGGTGAGGGCTTTGAGGTGATCGATATGGGAATGGACGCCCCCATCACTGACCAGCCCGAGGAAATGAAGGCGCTGCCGGTTGGCTGCCGCCTGCCGGAGCGCATCCACCAGGACCCTGTTTTTGGCCAGTTCCTGATTGCGGATGGCCAGGTTGATCCGGAGCAATTCCTGGTATACGATCCTTCCCGCCCCGATGTTGAGGTGCCCGACTTCGGAATTACCCATCTGCCCTTCCGGCAGACCCACCTGCTCGCCGCAGGCGATCAGTTCGCTGTGGGGATATTGCTTATAAAAAGAAGAGACAATAGGAGTTTTCGCGTGCCGGATGGCATCTGCTTCATAAATTTTCCCCAATCCCCATCCGTCCATAATGACCAGGATGGCCCGTTTATTTTCCATGGCGCTAAGTTACTGTATTGCCCCGTTTGCCAAATTGACCTATTTTGTTCCCTGTAAAGTCCATCCGGCCCGAGCCCGGGCCGGATGGACCCCCCTGAAATGATACGACCCCTGCTTCAAATTACCTTACCCGCCCTGGTGGCCCTGCAATTTGCCGCGGCCCCTTTCCAGGATCCGGTGACCGATATGGGAAAGGCCCTTGGAAGCGGCAATATCCAGACCATTACCAACCTCATGGGCCCCACCCTTTCCCTTTTCGTGGACGGGCAGGCGGGATCATTTTCCAGAGGCCAGGTGGAAACCCGGCTGGGCAGCTTTTTCAGGGCCCATCCTCCCGTTTCATTCACCCTGCTACACCGCGGAGGCGGGGATTCCCAGTACGCCATCGGGACCCTGGTCACCCGTTCGGGAACTTTCAGGGTTACCTTCTTCCTGCACCGCAACGGCCCATCCCTCCAACTGGAGGAGCTGAAATTCCAGGGAGCCTGAGCAGTTTTCGGGCCGTCCTTTAATTTCCTGTTTTCAGGGCGGAGGGTTGCGGTAAATGATCTGATACGCACCCTTTGTTCCAGGTTTATCCTTAGGGAATGGCGATGGAAAAATAAAAAGGATGCGGAGGTGCCGGGAGGGCCCCTTCGCAAAGGCCGTTCAATTTTGATAATTTTGCAATCCTCATGGAACAGGATGCCCTGGAAGATTTTATCCGCTCCGCGCTGGCTGAAGATACCGGCGCCGGGGATTATTCCACCCTTTCCTGCATCGATGCCGAAGCCCGGGGGAAGGCGATTTTGCTGGTAAAGGAACCGGGAATCATCGCGGGGATTGGATTAGCGCAGAGCATTTTCCGGTTCCGGCAGGAAGATTTCGTTTTTGAGGCCATCCTCGCCGATGGAGATTCGGTCCGGCCGGGGGATGTGGCATTCCAAGTCAGTGCCCGGATTCAAACCATCCTTGGCGTGGAACGGTTGGTGCTGAACTGCATGCAACGCATGAGCGGCATCGCGACCCTGACCCGGAAGTTCGTAAACAAGCTGTCCGGCTACCATACCCGGCTCCTGGATACCCGGAAGACCACCCCGAACTTCCGGTGGGCGGAAAAAGAGGCGGTACGGATCGGGGGAGGGACCAACCACCGGATGGGCTTATATGATAGGATCATGCTCAAGGACAATCATATCGATTATTGTGGCGGGATCCGGAAGGTTCTGGAGCGGGCCGATGCCTACCGGAAAGAACACCGGCTCTCCATCCCCATCGAGGTGGAGGCAAGAAGCGGGGAGGAAGTGCGCCAGATCGTGGCGACCGGGCTTGCGGACCGGATCCTGCTGGATAATTTCAGCCCGGAAGACTTGGCGGCTTCCCTTTCCCTGATCCCTGCCGGTACCGAAACGGAGGCCTCAGGGGGCATCAACCTGGAAAATCTGGAACAGTTCGCGGCCACCGGAGTGGACTTTATTTCAGTAGGAGCCCTGATCCACCATGCCGTTAGCCTGGATCTCAGCCTGAAGGCCATTTTCTGAACCCCAAGGACCCGATGGAAAGAATCTGCTTCGTGGTGAATAAATCTTCTGGAACCGACCGGCAAAAGGAGTTCCGCAACCTCGTGGAACGACACCTGGACCTGGATCAGTACCGGTATCAATGGGTTTATACGGAATACCCCGGCCATGGCGAGCAGATCGCCCGGCGGGCCATTGCCGGAGGTGCCAGGATCGTTGTGGCCGTGGGCGGGGACGGCTCCATCAACGAAGTGGCCCGGGGGATCCTGGGCACCGGGGCGCGTCTCGGCATCATTCCCAAGGGCAGTGGTAACGGGCTGGCCCGGGCCCTGAACATCCCCCGGGGAACCGTGGCAGCCATCCGCCTGATCAACCTGCAGCAAACCCGAAAGATCGATGTCGGGTTTGCCAACGGCCATCTCTTCCTGAGCAATGCCGGAGTTGGATTTGACGCCTTGATCGCCAAAAGGTTTTCGGAAAGCAAGGCCAGGGGATTCATCCATTATGCCCGGCTGATCGCCCGGTCTTACCGGAAATACCAGCCCGCGGAATACCTGGTGGAAATCGACGGAAAGCAGGTCCGGGACAAGGCCTTCTTCATCAATGTGGCCAATGGCAACCAGCTGGGATACGAGTTCAAGGTCTCTCCGGCAGCGGTTCCGGATGACGGAATCCTGGACGTCTGCCTGATGAAACCGGTGACCCTGGTGAGCCTGGGCGCCCTTTCCCTGCAATCCTTCCAGGGCATTTCCTTCAATCCTTCCCAGGTCAGGCAGCTCCGCGGCAGACATATCGATATCAGCAGCGCCCTGCTGGAATGGATGCAGATCGACGGGGATGCGATGGAAGTGGTCAAAGACCACATGGTGCGGATCCGGATCCGCCACAAGGCGCTATCCGTGATCTGTCCTCCGGCGGTTTCCAATGCAAAATCATGAGCCGCAAACGCGAAAATCCAAAACCAGCCCCGAACGGGATCGTCTATTCCACGGATCCCGGGTTCAGGCCGGGGCGGGGCTTTGCCCCGACCACGACCCCGGCCCCGGCAGGGCAGCTCCTCCGGGTCAGCCTGGACCGCAGGCAGCGCGCAGGAAAAACGGTGACCCTGGTGGAGGGATTCCAGGGCAGGGATGAGGACCTGGAGGACCTGGGCAGGGAGCTTAAATCATCCTGCGGGGCGGGCGGGACGGTCAAGGATGGCCTGATCCTGGTCCAGGGGGATTACCTGCAGCGGATCCGGGACTTTCTTCGTAAAAAAGGATACCCCATCGCCCCCTGACCGTTATTTTTCAGGCGGGCCTTTCCGATACAGCGCGGATGCTTTAAATTTGCACGGTTTTGTCCATCCGTTCCGGAAGGCCGCACTAAACAGCCGTTCCACCATGCCCAAAGACCTGACGATCTCATCCGTGCTCATCATCGGCTCGGGGCCCATCATTATTGGCCAGGCTTGCGAATTCGACTACAGCGGGTCCCAGGCGGCCCGGTCGATCCGGGAGGAAGGCATCCGCGTCATCCTGATCAATTCCAATCCGGCGACGATCATGACCGACCCGATGATGGCCGACCGGGTTTACCTCCTTCCCCTCACCGTGGAAAGCATCGAGGAGATCCTGAAAGAAAACCAGATCGACGCGGTGCTGCCCACCATGGGAGGGCAGACGGCGCTGAACCTCTGCAAGGAGGCCGACGAAATGGGGATCTGGGAAAAATACGGCGTCCGCCTGATCGGGGTGGATATCAAGGCCATCGACAAGGCCGAAAACCGCGAACAGTTCCGCCAGTTCATGATCCGGCTCGGCATCGCCGTTGCCCCAGCCCGTACGGCGAATTCCTTCCTGGAGGGAAAGGAGTTCGCCCAGGAGATCGGCTTTCCCCTGGTGATCCGCCCCTCCTTCACGCTCGGCGGCACAGGCGGCGGTTTTGTTCATGACAAAGAGGTGCTGGATGAGGCCCTGCACCGGGGCCTGGAAGCCTCCCCCATCCATGAGGTGCTGGTGGAACAGGCCGTCCTGGGCTGGAAGGAATTTGAGCTGGAACTCCTCCGGGACTCCTCAGACAACGTGGTGATCATCTGCACGGTGGAGAACGTGGATCCCATGGGGATCCATACCGGGGATTCCATCACGGTGGCCCCTGCCATGACCCTCAGCGATACGGCCTACCAGGATATGCGCAACAAAGCGATCCTGATGATGCGCCAGCTGGGCAATTTCGCGGGGGGATGCAACGTGCAATTCGCGCTCAATCCCGTCAATGAGGAGCTGATCGCCGTGGAGATCAATCCCCGGGTCAGCCGGTCCTCCGCACTTGCCTCCAAGGCTACGGGTTACCCGATTGCGAAGATTGCCGCCAAGCTGGCCATCGGGTACCGCCTGGACGAGCTGAAAAACCAGATCACCGGGACGACTTCCGCTTATTTCGAGCCCGCCCTGGATTACGTGATCGTCAAGATGCCCCGCTGGAACTTCGACAAGTTCAAGGGATGCGATGAGACCCTTGGCCTCCAAATGAAATCCGTGGGGGAAGTGATGGCGATCGGAAGGACTTTCCCCGAAGCCATCCAGAAAGCCTGCCAGAGCCTGGAGAATGAAGCCATTGGCCTGGGATACTATGGCAAATCGATGATGAAGGCCGAGCAGATCCTGGAGCGGCTTAAAGTGCCGAGTTGGGACCGGATCTTCAGGATCAAGGACGCCCTGATGCTGGGCATGACCGTGAAAACAATCCATCAGCTTACCCAGATCGATCCCTGGTTCATCTACCAGATCCTGGAAATCGTGAACATGGAGAAGCGGATCCAGTCCATGGATGGGGAACTTCTTCCCGAAGGGCTGCTGCGTGAAGCCAAGGAGCTTGGTTTTTCCGACAAGCAGATCGCCCTGCTCCAGGGCAGGAACCTGACCGAGGACGAGGTCTACGATGCCCGCAGGGCAATGGGAATCTGCCGGACCTACAAGATGGTGGATACCTGTTCCGCGGAATTCGAGGCAAAGACCCCTTACTTCTATTCCACCTTCGACGGTGAGAACGAAAGCATCCCTTCCAGCAGGGAAAAGATCATCGTGCTGGGTTCGGGACCCAACCGGATCGGCCAGGGGATCGAGTTCGACTACTGCTGCGTCCACGGGCTCCAGGCCATCCAGGAATGCGGATACGAGGCGATCATGGTGAACTGCAACCCGGAGACGGTCTCCACGGATTTCGACATGGCAGACAAGCTTTATTTCGAGCCGGTATTCTGGGAGCACCTGCGGGAAATCGTGGACCTGGAAAAACCCGACGGGGTTATCGTCCAGCTGGGCGGCCAGACTGCCCTGAAGCTGGCCCGTTTCCTGCATGAGAAAGGGGTCCGGATCGTAGGGACCTCCTTCGACGATATGGATATCGCTGAAGACCGGGGGCGGTTCTCCGACCTGCTTAAAGAACTGGGAATCCCCTACCCGAAATATGGCACGGCCTTCACCGCCGAAGAAGCCCTGGACGTGGTGGGCAGCGTGGGTTACCCTGTGCTGGTGCGCCCTTCCTATGTGTTGGGAGGGCAGCGGATGCGGATCGTGATCAATGACGAGGAGTTGGAAAAATCTGTGCTCAGCCTGCTGAAGCACCTTCCGGGAAACAAGATCCTCATCGACCATTTCCTGGACCGCTGCCAGGAAGCCGAAATCGACGCGATCTGCGATGGCGATGAGGTTCATATTATGGGGGTGATGGAACATATCGAGCCTGCCGGGATCCATTCCGGGGACAGCAACGCGGTGTTGCCCGCCTTCAACCTTACTCCCCTGGTCGTCGATGAAATGATCGATTACACCCGCAAGATCGCCAACCGGCTGAACATCCGCGGCCTGATCAACGTACAGTTCGCGATCCAGAAGGGGAAAGTATACGTGATCGAAGCCAACCCCCGGGCCTCCCGGACCACTCCCTTCATCGCCAAGGCTTATCAGGTGCCCTACCTGAACATCGCCACCCGGGTCATGCTCGGAAAAAACAAACTCAGGGATTTCAAGATCGAGAAAAAGCTGACGGGCTATGCCATCAAGGAGCCCGTCTTTTCCTTCAATAAATTCCCGGGCGTGAGCAAGGAACTTGGACCGGAAATGAAATCCACCGGGGAGGCGATCCGTTTCATCAAGGACCTGCACGATCCTTATTTCAGGAACCTGCTCCGGGAAAAAAGCATGTACCTGAGCCGCTAACCCCTCCAGAAATCCGGAACCTCTTCCCCTTCCCTTTCCATATTTCCTTCAGGTTCCAGGTATATGAGGTAACTTGATCTGCCTGGGGCGAATGGCCATTCCCTGGTTCCGATCCCTGGGTGCGGTTTCATCCTTTCCGGGCTGCAAGACCGGTTTCATCCTAAAAACCATTCCTCATGTTCTCCAATCAAAAGTTCCTGTACAAAACAAGATTAACCGGCCTGTTGTTGCTTACCGCAGGGTATGGATGGGCGGGGGGCCATTTTATTCCTGCCGGGATCACTTACCTGGCCTATTTGATCCAGCTTGCGATCATCCTGATTCTATTGGTGTTTACGGTAGCCTACCTGAACCTCCCGAATGCTCCTTCGCTTCGCGGCCTCAGGGGCGGATGGCCGGTTATCGCCCTGACGGTGTTCACCGTCCTATCCCTGATACTGAATATCGCCAATGTCATCCAGGGGGTGAATAACCACTCCCCGGATGCATTCGGATCGCATAATACCCCTGCTGACCTTTTTCCCATTGTCCTGATTATGATCGGAAATGTGCTCTGGATTTCCACGCTGTTTTCCAGGGCGGCCCCATCTCCTTCCAGCCCCGGACAGGAACTCCGTACCTCCCTTTAAATCTCTTCCGGGTCGGGGATTAGCCTTAATTTCGCCATTCCCTTAAGCGAATCTTGGATCATGCAAAAGAAAATCCAGGCTGCCCTGATCTCTGTCTTTTCAAAGGATGGGCTCGAGCCTGTCATCCGCCTCCTGCACGCGCAGGGGGTGACCCTTTATTCCACCGGGGGAACCCGGAAATTCATCGAGGAAAAAGGAATTCCCTGCACCGATGTGGAAGCCATAACCGATTATCCCAGCCTGCTCGGCGGAAGGGTTAAAACCCTTCATCCCAAGGTGTTTGGAGGCGTCCTTGGCAGGAGGGACAATGAAACAGACCGGGAGGAGATGGAGGCCTATGGCATCCCTGCCATCGACCTGGTGATCGTGGACCTTTATCCCTTCGAAGAAACCGTAAAGGCCGGAAAATCCGATCCGGAAATCATCGAAAAGGTCGATATCGGAGGGGTATCCCTGATCCGGGCTGCAGCGAAGAACTTCCAGGATGTGGCCGTGATGGCTTCCCCCCGCCAATATCCCATGCTGGAAAAGGTCCTTTCCAGCCAGGAAGGAAGCACCACCCTGGAGCAGCGCAGGGACTGGGCTGCTGCTGCCTTTGTCCATTGCGCGCAATATGATGTGGCAATTGCCAATTATTTCTCAAAAGGGGACATGGGGGATTATTTCCAGTGGTCCTCAGGTCCTGCAAGGGCGCTCCGGTACGGGGAAAACCCGCACCAGCAGGCGGTCTTTTATGGAAACCTGGATGACCTTTTCGAAAAGATTCAGGGAAAGGAAATTTCCTACAATAACCTGGTGGACCTGGATGCGGCCTGCCAGCTCATGGCAGAATTTGACAGCACCACCTTCGCGGTGATCAAGCATACCAATGTATGCGGAATCGCTTCCCGGAAACTGCTCCGGGAAGCCTGGTCCGCTGCCCTGGACGGGGACCGGGAAAGTGCCTTCGGCGGGGTACTGATCTGCAATGGCCCCCTGGACAAGTTTACCGCTTCGGCCATCAACGAGATTTTTTTCGAGATCCTGATCGCTCCGGCTTTTGAGGAGGAAGCGCTCCAGATCCTCCGGTCCCGGAAAAACCGGATCCTGCTGCGCCAGCTCAGGCCCCTGAAACCTTCCCGCAATTTCAAAGGACTGCTGGAGGGTGTTTTGGTCCAGCAACCGGACCAGGGAAATTACCTGGAATGGAATGAAGTTGCCAGGCCCAGCACCGCATCGGAAAAGACCGACCTGGAATTTGCCAACCTCGTCGTAAAACACCTGAAGTCCAATGCGATTGCCCTGGTCAAAAACAGCCAGCTGATCGGAAAAGGATGCGGCCAGACCTCAAGGATTGATGCCCTGCGCCAGGCCATTGAAAAAGCCAGGCAGTTCAGCTTCGACCTGGTCGGAGCCTCGATGGCCAGCGATGCCTTCTTTCCTTTCGATGACTGCGTCCGACTCGCTCATCTCTCCGGGATAACCGCCATCATCCAGCCCGGCGGTTCCAAACGGGATCAGGATTCCATAGACTACTGCAAACAGCATGACCTCTCCCTGGTGATCACCGGGATGAGGCATTTCAGGCATTGACCGGGATTTCAGACCGGGATGGTAGGGTGGGATGTCTCAAAACTCAACCCTTTCTCTTTTTCGACCTCCACAGCTCATTGAATGATTTTTCGGCGAACTGGGGAAACTTCCGGTTTCCCCAGAAGGGTCCGAACATCCTGCGGATCAGATAATTCTTGGCCCTGCCGCTGACCAGGTTCATCAGTTTCCGGCTCAGACTTACCTGCTTCCAGGCAAACCAGGCTATTTTTTCGGCCCTGGT
>DATKSX010000106.1:0-5957 GCA_035531415.1 Chitinophagaceae bacterium | reverse complement strand
AAGTTCCCTTTTTATTTATATCAACGACTTTTGAGTTTTGTGGATTAACGTCACTTTTAGAGCACGAAAAAATTAAAAAGAAGTTGAACAAAGCAAGTACAATTTATATTTTTTTCATAAATAAATGATTTTGAAATTTAGAGACTCCTGGAAAATGCTTCTTAAAATTCGCAGGAAAAATTTAAAGGGAAATTAAATTTTAAATCCTTTGAATTTATTATGGGGGGATTGTAAAAATGATAATTCATAAGAAGGTAACCAACAGCGAAGGTATTCTATAAAATATTATAAAACTAATTTTATTTTAATTAAAAATTTAATATTTATAATTATATATATATAAAAAATAAATACCCTTTTATATTTACGTCTGAAGTACAAATCCGGTATTATAAATGAGGAAACCAGGGGTGGGAAAAAATGCCACGGAATTACCCTCCCTTGGGGCATAGCGAATTTCCTACCGGAAATTTCAATCCTCACCAGAACCGGATATAGAGCAGGCACAGGATCACCAGCGTGACCACGATCATAACGATGATGTTCGGCTTCAGTTTGAACATCGATTTATCGATCACGAAGGCCTTGGCGCTGATCCTGGGTCCTGCCAGGCTCACGGCCACCATGGCGATCACCGTAAAGGCGAAGGCGAGCCCCATGGCGATCAGGAACGGGATATAATAATGGCCCTGTCCGTCCGGATAAGCCGTATAGAGCCAGGTGTTGTTGCCGAATACGAGCGGGGCGAACTGGTTAAAGAAAATGGAAAGACAAACCCCGCCGATGATCCCCACGATCGAAGCGGCAGCCGTAGTCCTTTTCCAAAACATCCCCAGGATGAATATGGCAAACACCCCCGGGCTGATGAAGCCGGTATATTTCTGGATATAGGTGAACCCTCCCTGTCTTCCGATTCCCATCGTATCCCACCAGGTCAGCAGGATGGAAAAGACCATGGCGATCACAATCACC
Source organism: Chitinophagaceae bacterium (assembly GCA_035531415.1). GTDB lineage: Bacteria > Bacteroidota > Bacteroidia > Chitinophagales > Chitinophagaceae > JANWKA01. Next base: position 4,985 of record DATKSX010000106.1, on the reverse strand, counting down.
CAGCGGCCAATCCATACCAGCCTTTGTTCGTCCGCTTTGGGTTCAATGTATTTTTTATAGATATCCAGGGTAAAGATCGTGGAGATGCTGTTCGCCTTTCCGGCCAGGGAGGACACGATCGCAGCCGTCAGGGCTGCCAGGGCCAGCCCCCTCATGCCATGGGGCAGGAATCCCAGGATGGAGGAATACGCATTGTCCGGGTTGAACTTACCGCCGGAGGCCATCGGTCCTGAAAGGCCGCCATGGGTATATAGAACGTATGCCGCAATCCCGGGAAGCATCACAATGAGCGGCATGAGAAGTTTCATAAAACCTGCGAAGAGGATGCCGGTCCGGGCGGTCTGAAGCTTGGCACCGAGGGCGCGCTGGGTGATGTACTGGTTGCAACCCCAATAGTTCAGGTTCACGATCCATTCCCCCGCGTAGTACATGGCGATCCCTGGGAGGATCATGTATTTGTCGATATAGGCCTGGGACGCATGTGGTCCCGGCTTGGCCATGATCATTTTGAAATGGTTCGGGGCATGCTGTACCATGGCGTTGAATCCTGCGATTGCGTCCTTTCCCACGCCGAAACGCTCCCCGACCAGGTTCAGGGCCACATAGGTGGTGGCCAGTCCGCCAATGATCAGGACCATCACCTGGATCACGTCCGTGTATCCGATCACCTTCATCCCCCCCAGGGTGATCACCAGGGCGAAGACCGCCATCAGGATCTCGATCGTATGAAAATCCCCGCCGCCGGCAAGGTTATTGATCGCCAGGGTGCCGAGGAAAAGGATGGAAGTGAGGTTCACCACGATATAGACCAGCAGCCAGAGAATGGCCATGATCAGGCTGCTGCTCTCATTATAACGGGTCTTGAGGAATTGCGGCATGGTGAAGATCCGGTTCTTCAGGTAGATGGGCATGAACCAGACCGCCACGATGATGAGCGCCACGGCCGCGATCCATTCGTAGGCCGCAACGGCGATCCCCACGCTGAACCCGTTTCCGCTCATGCCGATGAACTGCTCCGCCGATATATTGGATGCGATCAGGGATGCCCCGATCGCCCACCAGGTGAGTTTTCCTTCCGCGAGGAAGAAATCCGTGGTGTTTTCCAGCTTTTTCTTTTTCCGCTGGTAGATCCAATATCCGTAACAGGAAACGACGACGAAATAGATCGCGAAAATCGCGTAATCGATGTGGCCGAATTTGCTCATGGGACCAGAAGGTTTAGGTTCATCGCGGGGTTGAGCGGTAATATACATCATTCCATTTCAGCTCGTTTATCAGTTCGGATAAGCGGGTGCAGGAATCAATCACAACGCATTCCATGCCGGCCATCGCGGCGAAATCCCTCATGTGTTCCACCGTAAGGTTCTGGCTGAAGCAGGTATGGTGGGCGCCTCCCGCCTGGATCCAGGCCGTGCATCCGGTCCGCATATCGGGCCTGGGAATCCAGAAGGCCCGGGCCACGGGCAATTTGGGCAGGGGATGGGGGGCGTCGATTCCCTCCACCTCATTGACGATGAGCCGGAAGCGGTCCCCCAGGTCGATCAGGGATGCATTGATGGCCTGGCCGGGAGATGCGGTGAATACCAAACGAACCGGATCGGCTTTGCCGCCGATCCCCAGGGGATGGATCTCGCAGGAGGGTTTTGCCGAAGCGATCGAGGGGCAGATCTCCAGCATGTGGGATCCGAGCACCATCTCGTTGTCCTGTTCGAAATGATAAGTGTAATCTTCCATGAAGGAGTTGCCACCATTCAGGCCGGTGGCCATGAACTTCATGGCCCGCACGAGGGCGGAGGTTTTCCAATCGCCTTCCGCGGCGAACCCGTAACCTTCCTGCATCAGTCGCTGGGCCGCAATACCCGGCAGCTGAAGGAGTCCGTGAAGGTCCTCGAAGGTGTCCGTGAACCCTTTGAAATTACCCTGGCGCAGGAAGGTCCGGAGCCCGGCCTCGATGCGGGCCGCCTCCTTCAGGGATTGCTGGCCGGGTGCTTTCAAAAGGGGAGCGGAAAGGGTGTAGGCCTCCCGGTATTCGGCGATCAATTGTTCCACCCCGGAGTCCGGAACCGCTGCGATGGCATCCGCCAGGTCACCCACCCCATGGGTGTTCACGGAATAGCCCAGCCGGAGTTCAGCCTCTACTTTGTCTCCCTCGGTGACCCCCACGAACCGCATGTTGTCCCCGAAACGAACAAATTTTGCCCCCTGCCAGTCGTGCCATCCGCAGGCGGCCCGACACCAGATTCCGATGCTGGTCCTTACGGCCTCCTCCTCCCAGTGGCCCGTGACCACCTTGCGGTCCATCCGCATACGGCTCAGCAGGAACCCGAATTCCCTGTCCCCGTGAGCGCTCTGGTTGAGGTTCATGAAATTCATGTCGATCTGGTCCCAGGGGATATCCCGGTTGAACTGGGTGTGCAGATGCATCAGGGGCTTGGACAGGATCTTCAGCCCCCCGATCCACATTTTGGATGGAGAGAAGGTGTGCATCCAGGCGATGATCCCGATGCAGTTTTCGGTGGAGTTGGCTTCCTGGCACAGGAGGCGGATCGCCTCGGGGCTGGTCAGGACCGGTTTGAACCGGATCCGGACCGGGATTGCCCCGCTGCCGTCCAGGCCGCCGGCGATGACCTCAGCATGGGCGTCCACCTGGCGGAGGGTCATTTCTCCATATAGGTGCTGGCTTCCGGTTACAAACCAGGCTTCCAGTTGTTTCAGATCGGACATAAATTGGAATTAAAATCCATGATGAAATAAAAATATCCGGGCTATTGGCCGTAATAGGAATCCGGCCCATGCTTGCGTTTCCAGTGCTTTTGGATCAGGGGTTCCTGCAGCCGGGCTGCATCGTTTCTGATCTGCTCGGTGAGCAGGGCCATATGGGCAATTCGCTCCAGCACGGCGCTGTGATATACCGCTTTCTCAGCCGTGCTGCCCCAGGTAAAAGGAGCATGGCTCCCCACCAGGATCATTTCCGTGGACCCGGGGTCCAGCTTGTTTTCCTCCAGGGTCCTGAGGATTTGCATGCCGGTTTCAAATTCATAATCGCCCCGGATCATTTCCTCCTCCATCGGGCGGGTACAGGGAATATCGGTGGCCAGATAGTCCGAGTGGGTCGTGCCGTAAATGGGGATCGGACGGAGGGCCTGGGCCCAGGCTGTGGCATAGGTGGAATGGGTATGGGCGATTCCGCCGACCTGGGACCACCTGGAGTAGAGCAGGGCATGGGTCCGGGTATCGGAGGAAGGCCGGAGCTTTCCCTCCACCGTTTTTCCCTCAAAGTCCACGATGACCATTTGGTCTGCGTTGAGCTCTTCATAGGGTACGCCGGAAGGCTTGATCGCGAAAATCCCGAGGCGGTGGTCGGCCTCGCTGACATTTCCGAAGGTGAGGATCACCAGGCCCAGGCCGGGAAGCTGCAAGTTGGCTTTCCAGGCGCTATATCGGATCTCATCATATTTTCCCATGGACAATGGATTTAAAAGATTCCTTCCCTAAAGCCCTTCCGCTGCAATGAAGCGGCCGAGGGCCTGGTATTTTTGATAACGCTGGCCGTATATCCCGGTCCTGGAAGGATCCGGGATATATTGTCTGTCGAATCCCTGCCCCATGGCCTTCATGGCCTCGCCAACTTCCGGGAAGATCCCGGCCACGGTCGCCGCAAACATGGCGGCACCTGCCGCGCAGGTCTGTCCGGACCGGTGGATCCGAAGGGGCATGTTCAGGGTATCGGCCATCATTTGCATGATGAAAGGAGATTTTCGGGCCACCCCGCCGATCCCGATCAGTCCCCGGACCGGGATCCCCTGGCTGACGAACCGGTCCACGATCGCCCGGGCACCGAAGCAGGTTCCCTCTGCAAGTGCCCGGAACAATTTGGGGGCGCTTGAACCCAGGTTCATTCCGGTGAGGGCCGATCTCAGATTTTGGTCGGCGTCCGGAGTCCTGCGCCCGTTCAGCCAGTCCACCGAAAGTTCCGTGCAGGACGCAGGATCCAGTTTTGCGGCTTCCTCACTCAACCCGTCGATCAATTTGCCCCGCAGCTCCTCTTGCGGCCTGCCGGCAGAACCGGGGGGAAGCAGGGAAAGAGGCCAGAGCAGGAGGTCCCGGAACCAGGCATAGGTATCCCCGAATGCCGATTGGCCGGCCTCCATGCCCATCATGCCGGGGATCACCGAACCGGGAACCTGCCCGCAGATGCCCCGGACCAGGGTGTCCCCCACTTCCTCCATCGGGGCGACCAGCATGTCACAGGTGGAAGTGCCCATCACCTTGCTCAGGTGATAGGGCTCGATCTGTCCTCCAACGGCCCCCATATGCGCGTCGAAGGCGCCGATCCCCACGGCCACCCGGGGGCTCAGCCCGAGCCGTGCGGCCCAGGCGGGGCAAAGGGTTCCCGCAGCCTGGTCGGCAGTATAGGTTTGATCCCCCAACCTGGAAACGTATCCTGCCAGCAGGGGATCCCAGCTGCTGAAGAAAGCTTCGGGGGGATAGCCCCCGAAGCTTTCGGCCCAGAGGGCCTTATGCCCAGCGGCGCAAATGCCTCTTTTCAGGTTTCGGTAATTGTTTCCACCGGTGAGCAGGAAGGGGATCCAGTCACAATGTTCCACCCAGCTGCGGCAGGCCTGACGCACCCCCGCATCCTGTCTCAGGATATGGAGCAGCTTGGCCCAGAACCATTCCGAGGAATAAATTCCTCCCACATATTTCAGGTAATGCACCGGAAAATTTCCGGCGTGGGCGTTTAATTCTTCCGCTTCCCGGACGGCCGTATGGTCCTTCCAGAGCACGAACATGGCGTTGGGATTGGATTCAAAGCCCGGGGTCAGGGAAAGGGGGGTGCCGGTCTCGTCCACCGCCACCGGCGTGGAGCCGGTGGTATCCACGGAGATCGCCTGAACCGCCCGTGCTGCAGCAGGACCTGCCTGGGCCAGACATCCTGTGATGGTCCGTTCCAATCCTTCCTGAAAATCCAGGGGATGCTGGCG
>DATKSX010000105.1:0-3263 GCA_035531415.1 Chitinophagaceae bacterium | reverse complement strand
AGGCCCTGGGAAGGGAAGTTTTCCATCATCGGAAATTTCCCCTACAACATTTCATCCCAGATCCTGCTCCGGGTTCTGGAATGGAAGGACCAGGTGGACCGGGTGGTGGGCATGTTCCAAAAAGAAGTGGCCGCGCGGGTGGTGGCGCCACCGGGAACAAAGACCTATGGCATCCTGAGCGTGCTGGTCCAGGCCTTTTTCAACGCGGAATACCTCTTTGACGTCCCCCCGGAAAGCTTCAACCCTCCGCCCAGGGTCATGTCGGGCGTGATCCGGCTGACGCGGAATGACAACCCTTTCGGGGTGGAAAATATGGAGCAGTTCACCCGTCTGGTGAAAACCTCCTTCGGGCAGCGCCGGAAGATCCTGCGCAACCCGGCCCGGGCCCTTTTCGATCCCGGGATACTGGAGGAGGAAATTTTCGCCCGGAGGCCCGAACAACTCACGATCCGGCAATTCGCGGACCTTTCAAAAAGGATGAAGCAATATGGATGAAACCAAAAGGAAGGTGCTGGTCACCGCCAAAGTGCACCCCTACCTGACCGACACCCTGACCGAAAAAGGATATCAGGTCCTCTACCAGCCGGCAATCACCTATGAGGAACTCTTTCACAACGTGCACGGTTGCGTCGGCCTGGTGGTTACGACCCGGTTGTCGGTTGACCGGCACATCCTGGACAACGGGGTGAAGCTGGAATGGATCGGAAGGCTGGGATCCGGGATGGAAATGATTGATGTGGAATATGCCTCCAAACAGGGGATCCGCTGCGTCAGCAGCCCGGAGGGCAATTGCGATGCCGTTGGAGAGCTTGCGGTGGGAATGTTGATTTCCCTCTACCGGAACATCCTGAAGAGCAATCTGGAGTTGCGGCGCGGGGTCTGGGAAAGAGAAAAAAACCGGGGGTCCGAGATCGGGGAGAAAACCATCGGCATCATCGGCTATGGCTTCACGGGCACCGCCTTCGCAAACAAGCTCCGGGGGTTTGGATGCACCGTCCTGGCGTATGACAAATTTCGCAAGGGGTTCGGGAACCCTTCGGTCACCGAGTCCTCCCTGGAGGAGATCTTCCGGAAGGCGGATGTGGTCAGCCTCCATGTTCCCCTTTCCCCCGATACCCGCCATATGGTGGATGCCCGTTTCCTGCAATCCTTCAGCGCCCCCGTGATCCTGATCAATACCTCCCGGGGGTCCGTGGTCCATACTGCGGAGCTGGTTGAGATGCTGAAGGCGGGGAAGGTGGAAGGGGCCTGCCTGGATGTCCTGGAAAATGAGAAACTGGAGACCATGACCCAGCCGGAACAGGAGCAGTTTAAGTACCTGCTTAATGCCCCTAACGTGGTGCTCACCCCCCATATCGCGGGATACAGTCATGAAGCCTCTTTCCGGATGGCCAGCATCCTGCTGCGCAAGCTTGGGGTGGTGGAAACTGAATCCGTCCCCCATATCCGGGGTTACCACCTGGGGTAAGCCTTCCCGGTTCCCAATTTCCGGTTTAAACCCCTGAAAAGCAACCTTTGGGGGTCAGTTCAGGATGCCTGGGATTGGATTTGGGGGGATATATTCTTATATTTGGTCATTCAACGCTTCTATGCAAATGGGGGCGTTGCTTTTTTTTCCTATCTCCATGGACCGATCCGATAAAAATACCGTTATGGGAGAAATCAATTATGTCACCAAAGACACCCTGGAGCAGATGAAAGCGGAGCTGAGCATGCTCAAGACCAGGGGAAGGAAGGAGATCGCCAGATCCATCGCCGAAGCCAGGGACAAGGGGGATTTGCGGGAGAACGCGGAATATGATGCCGCCAAGGAGGCCCAGTTGCACCACGAAGACCGGATAGCCCTCCTGGAAAAAATAATAGTCTCCTCCAGGATCGTGGACGCCAGAAATATCGATACCTCCAAAGTCACCATCCTTTCCAGCGTGAAGATCACCCATCTGGGGACCAAGAAATCCATGGTCTATATGATCGTTTCGGAGAACGAGGCAGATCTGAAGGTGGGGAAGATTTCGGTTACCTCGCCGATCGGCAGGGGACTGCTCGGAAAGAAAGTAGGCGAAGTGGCCGAGATCCATGCCCCCAATGGGGTCATGCAGTTCCTGGTGGAGCAGATCAGCGCAATATTATGACCCTGTTTTCCAAAATAATCCGGGGTGAGATTCCATCCTACCGGATCGCGGAGGACGATCGTTTCTTCGCTTTCCTGGATATTCATCCCCTGGTTCGCGGACATGTGCTGGTCGTCCCCAAGGTCGAGGTAGACAAACTCTTCGACCTGGAGGAAAGTTATCTTTCCGGGTTGCTGGTATTCGCAAGGCCGATCGCCAGGGCCCTGGAGCAGGAGTTTCCCTGCAACAGGGTAGGTCTGAGCGTGGTGGGTATCGAAGTCCCCCATGCCCATCTACACCTGATTCCCATCAACTCCGCCGACGACCTGAATTTTACCAGGCCCAAACTCAACCTCCCCCCCCGGGAAATGGAGGAAATTCAGAAACGGATCCTTTCCAGGTTGAAATAATTTTTTTCAGATGGAACCCCCGGCCACTTTTCCGGGGTTTTTCCGGATGAACTCCTTCCATCCCCCGATAGGTGAGGAAGAGACGGGTCTTCCCTGCTGGAAGAAATGACAGACCGCCACCGCCAGGGCATCGCTGGCATCCAGATATTCGGGCCTTTCCTGCAGGGAAAGCAGGCGCCGGAGCATCATCCAAACCTGGAGTTTAGTTGCATTCCCGTTTCCGGCGATCGATTGCTTCACTTTCCTGGGGGAATATTCCATGACCGGAAGTCCGGCATGCATTGCGGCTGCGATGGCCACGCCCTGCGCCCTGCCCAGCTTCAGCATGCTTTGCACATTTTTACCGAAAAAAGGGGCCTCTACGGCGAAGCCGCCGGGACGATGGACTGCGATGAGATCCGCCACCTTTTCATGGATCAGCTGCAGCCGAATATATGGGTCCCGGTGACGGGCCAGCTGGAGCACCCCCATCTCGATCAGGGCAGGTTGGGTGCCCGTTATCCGGATCAGGGCGTAACCCATGACCAGGGTCCCGGGATCAATGCCAAGAATGGTATGGGAGGGCTTTTCCAAGGTTACGGGAGGGTGAGGGAATGGACGGTGGCTGTTTTTGCGCCGTCATGATATTCCAGTAGGTTTGCACAAATCCGGGGGCTGAACAAAACTACCAAAATAATCCTCAATTACCTGATCGGAATCGGGTTGTTCTTCTGGCTTTCTTATTCCATCTTTCACCAGGTTG
>DATKSX010000104.1:0-10758 GCA_035531415.1 Chitinophagaceae bacterium | reverse complement strand
TTTTCCCTGGTCGTGGTCACGATCGCTGCCATGAACCTGGCCCTCGATTTTGCCATGATCGACCAGGGAACCCAAAGCGGTGCCCCGAAATACTTCGAATGGTACTGCGCCTTCGGTCTTATGGTCACCATCATCTGGCTTTATATTGAAATCCTCCGCCTGCTGGCGAAGGTTTACAGCCGTAAATAAGCGTACCCCCGTCTCATAATTGCACAGCGGCCATCCCCAGGGATGGCCGCTGCAATTATCAGGATCCAGATTTCTGGAATGAGGAAATTACGAATTAATTCTTTTCAGGGTGCTTCCGCTCTTGACTTCAACATTATAATATCTTTCAGAATCATATAATTGATATTTTAGTGTAATAGATTCATTTTGGGCGACCAGCCTTAAGGTCAGAAAATTACTCAACAGTCAAATATTCCTTAACGCTGCCCTCAATAAAAATATAAAACTTCATTTTAGCATTCGAGTTGAATCCTGGAAATTTAATCCCAATAACTCCTCCACTAATTGCCACACCATCGAATAAGGGTTATGATTGGCATAATCCTGCCTTCCTTCGTAGGTTTCACCAAGACTTTTAGCATTACGAATAGCGTCTTCGACATTGGAATGTTTCTTCAGTAAATCATACATTTCCGTATTGTTCTTTTGATAACGGTAGCTGGCTCCCTCAAATTTCTGCAAATTCTTCTCTATCATTTGCGGATAATCACCTCTCTTTATGCCATTTCGGTATATATGGAAATGCAACAAGTACCACAACTCAAAAGCCTCATTGCTCCATGCGCAGCCAATTTCTGGTTTTACAGATTTGCATCGCAGAATCGCCGCGTTAAAATCATGCGCAGAAAAACTGTCTTTATCAAACACAACCCAAAGCTTATCTACTGGTAAGTCTCTTTTACTTTCAAATTCGCTTTTAAGCCGTAATGCCTCATCAACCAGCGATTGTGTATTGCGGCCTGTTCCTTGAATGGCCGTAAGTACCCCCTTGGGTAAATCCTGCTTCATCCCTTCAAAATAGTTAGGTTCCGTTGCCTCTCCTTCGCATACTATGAGGTAATTGACAAGCTTGGGCTTTATATCATGTTTTCGTTTATGCTCTTCTCTTGCATATCGCTTTAATAACTCATTGGATATCTTTACCTTCCTGGCCATTCCTTTACGCGGTTTAAAGGGCTTCCGATAAAAGGAACAGCGCCATACCGTCCCTGGATGTAATCTTTTTCAAAAGAACGGTCTTTACGAACTGTTTTAGCAGAAACCTCTTCTTTATATTCTACTAATGAATATAAATCGGAAGCTCCATATTTATCCTTCTCAACGAAATAAATCTGATCTCTGCGATATTTGCCATTGGATAGGAGATTAGTGTCCTGGGTGGTAAAAATGAGTTGGGCATCCTTGGAATTGCTTTCTTTGGAATTGAATAATCTGGTGATAGCCAGTGTAAGCAAAGGGTGCAGGCTGGCATCCAACTCATCCACTACCAATACACCTCCATCGTGCAAGACGTTGAAAACAGGCCCGGACATATTAAAGAACTTATTCGTACCGGCAGACTCCTGGCTATCCATAATAAATTCAACGTTACCAACAACCTTTTTTTCATTATTAAATTTCTTGTGCAAAGTAATAGCATCTACAATTGTTTGGCCCAGCAATTTCCTGCTGATTTCCTGCATCACTGATTCAGGTAAGTCTTTGGGAAGCCTGGTCGCGTCAAATTCTTTCTTATTGAGCTTTACTGAATCAAATCCAAGATCAGCATTATTAATAAATGATTGCAATGCGGGTTTCGTTTCTTCATTTTCCAACAGGCTGAAGGTAATACCTGTATAGTGTTCATGGCTTAACCCTGAGATAGTAACAAATTTTTTGAACCAATTCATGATGGCTTTTGCCTTTTTCCCGTTAAACTGGTCAACCACAGCTAAAAACAATGCATTATCTCTGGTTTTTTCTTCCAGACCCTTACCCTCAGGAAAACCCTTCATTACTTCAATTCCATCATTCTCCCTTATAAATAGTGACTTTTCAGTTTGTTTTTTTGATTCAAATAACCATTCGGATTTAACTGAAACATTATCCACCTCAAATCCATAACGATACCTTAAGCCATTCAGAAGAAATAAAACTTCAAAAAATGATGGCTTTTGCTCATTTTCTGTATTTAATAAAAAAGGCATGATATTCAATTCGGCAGTTGAAGGCTGGTCAAAAGACTTTAATACCAGTCTGCGCATGGTCGAAATGGCTCTAATAAGATTGCTTTTACCGCTGGAATTGGCACCATAGATAACAGCACCTTTAAGAAGCCGGTGACCTTCCCAGGAAATCAGATTTGCTTCTGCATATTCCTTTATTGCCGTTGCTCTCATATCCAAGGTCTTTTTATCCCTGAACGACAAAAAATTTCCTACTGAAAACTCTAATAGCATATTTTCCCTTTTTGCAGAACTCTACACAAATGTACCATTTTTCTTAAAAAAATGAGAAATTTCCTCATTTTTTAATTATTTTGGATCGATTCGCCTCCGTTTTGTGGCCAAAATGGTGAACTTAAAGGGGATCATCCCTGGGCAAGCGGGGCAATAATCCTTGCTCCCTCCTCAGGGATGGCCACTGGAATTAACAAAATCCAGGTGCCCGGAAAGAGGAAATTAGGGGTTCATTATTTTCAGGGTGCTTCCGCTAACTTTCTGTACCCTTTGGTTACAAGTATCGAAATCACCAGCATGGAAGGGAATCCGGTCCGTAAAAGGTCAACTGGTAGGATGCCCAGTATCCTTCCTCATTTCCCACATCGGCATCACTCACCTTCAAAGTGTCGTCCATCTGATTGAAATTTTCCCAGGCGACTGAATCACCTCCTTCCGAAGGAGGTACCATAAAAATTCCGTTTTGGTTAAAATCGATATAACCCCTGGTTTCGGCGTTTGTCATCCACCCCCAATGCTCTACAAAGCTGGGAGCGGGGGCTTTGAAGGAAATGAGGACCAAAGTGATCAGGATGGGCGATGCAGCCTCCCGAAATGAGGATTTCATGACGAGGGGTTTTTGGAGCGAAAGGACCTATGGGCCTGATCTGAACTCAGAAATCCAGGCCCGGACCGGCGGGATTCCAAAGGACCTTCCCATCATGACAGCGGCCATCCCCAGGGATGGCCGCTGCAATAATCAGGATCCAGATTTCTGGAAAATGGAATTTATGGGTTCATCCTTTTCAGGGTCCCTCCGCTGACTCCCTGCACCCTGCCGTTACAGGTATCGGAAATCACCTGCATGGAAAGGGAATCCGGGCCGTAAAAGGTCAACTGGTACGAGCCCCAGTATCCCGGGCCGCATCCTTCGTCGGAATCGCTAATCATTAAGGTATCGTCCACCTGTTTGAAATTGCCCCAGTGGACCGAGTCTCCGCTGTCCGCAGAAGTGACATTAAAGATTCCATTCTGGTTAAAATTGATATAAGCCTGGGTTTCCCCATTTGACATCCAGCCCCAACGACCCACAAGGCTGGGAGTGGGGGCTTTGAAGGAAATAAGGACCAGGGTAATCAGGATGGCCGCTGCCGCGGCCCGCAGTGAAGTTTTCATGAAAATTGGTTTTTGGAGTTAAGGAAAATGGATCCTGATCTAAGATAAGCAATCCCGGCCGCATCGCCCGGGCCGGTATAGCCTTTCCCGATCCCCTTCAGACCCCCACCAGACTCCGCAGGATGGAGACACAGTCAAATACCTCTTCAAAGCTGTTATATAGCGGGGCTGGGGCCATCCGGATCACCCCGGGTTTGCGGAAATCCGAGACTACTCCCGCTTCGGCCAGACTGCGGTGCAGATCGGCTGCCGGCTCCCCAAACCTGAGGGAAAGCTGGGCTCCCCTGCTCATGGGGTCTGGACCGGTGATGATTTCAGGGGCTGCGGTTCCCATTTCCCGGAGCAGGAATTCCAGGTATCCGGTGAGGCGGATGCTTTTATCACGGATCATTTGCATGGAAGTCCTGCTGAATATTTTCAAAGAAGACCGGAGTGCCACCATATTGAACACGGGCGGGGTGCTCGTCTGCCATCCCCCGGCACCGGCCTGGGCCTCAAACTGCTTTTTCATGTCAAAACGCGTCCCTTCATCGTTGCCCCACCAGCCGGCCAGCCGCATCCTTGCGCGGTCGGCACTGATCCGGTCATGGAGGAAGGCGCCTCCTACGGCCCCGGGCCCCCCGTTGAGGTATTTGTAGGAGCACCAGACCGCAAAATCCACATCCCAGTCATGAAGGCAGAGGGGCAAATTGCCGACGGCATGGGCCAGGTCGAACCCTGCCAGGGCTCCTGCCCTGTGGGCTTCAACCGTGATGGCCCGCATATCGAAAAGCTGGCCGGTATAATAGTTCACCCCACCGGTGAGCACGACGGAAATAGTGTCCCGGTTGCGGTGAATCGCATCAGCTATATCCTCCAGACGGACTAAATTTTCGCCCGCTCTGGGACCGATCTCTATCATGCCCTCTGCCGGGTCGATCCCGTGAAATTTCAACTGGGTCTCCACGGCATACTGGTCACTCGGAAAAGCTCCGGCTTCCATCAGAATCTTGTTCCGTTTCCCATCCGGACGGTATAAAGAGCAGAGCAGGAAATGAAGGTTCGCAGTAAGGGCGTTCATGATCGCGATCTCCCCCGGTGCCGCCCCCAAAATCTTTCCCAGGGGATCGGCGCACTGCTGAGGGTAGGTCATCCAGGGAGCCCTCGGTTTATGAAATCCATCGATGCCATAATATTTCCAGTCTTCCAGCTCCTTCAACAGGTCCTCCTTTACGGATTTCGGCTGGAGTCCCAGGGAATTGCCGCAAAAATAAATTTGGGGTTTTTCGGGGGACCCGGGCTGGTGAAATTCGTCCCTGAAGGAACGCAAAGGGTCTTCCGCATCCATTCTCAGGGCATATTCCAGCGTATTTTTCATAAACTGATTATCGGTTTTATATACGAATGGATCAATTTATCGTATGATTAGCCCTTCGCCGGACTCAGGAATAGCCAACAGCAACACCGACTGCAAGGGCAATACCAATGCTTAGCAGGGTTCCGATCACCAGGTATTCCGTCTTGATTTCAGGGCGGTCCTTTTCGTTGAACCGGATGATCCCCTTGGCTGCGATGAGCAGGGCGATGGCATCGTATTGGCCGTGGAGAACCAGGACCAGCACGATCAGCCGTTCGATGATCCCGATCCACTGCCCTGCATGGGCCAGGCTTTCCGGGTGCGGGACGATCTGGTTTCTCCACCTTTCCGTCATTTTCCCGATCAGGAACCCGCATGGAGTGGTCAGCAGGATCACCGCAAAAACGAGTTTCCAGAAACCGAGGTCCCTGGAAATCCCGGTCCAAAAGTTGCCGATTTCCGGGACCGGGACGAAAAGCACCACAAAACAGGCGCCGATCACCAGAAAATGGAAAAACTGGTCGGCAATAAAATATCCCAGGGTCTGGGGACGGAAGGATTTCCATCCGTCGATCAGGATATGGGAACCCAGAATGACCAGGGCGACCGGCCAATAGGCCCAGCCTATCAGGATCCAGGCCACCAGACCCGTGATGGCTCCGTGGACATAAATTTGCCAGGACCGGAAATGGCCCTTGTTCCGGGCCCGGATCCAGGAAGCGGGCTGCATCAGGAAATCCGTCAGCAGGTGGGCGATCAATAACCGGATAAGCCAGATTTCAGGATGAGCCATTTTCGGGATTTTCAATTTGGCTTCCTCGCCAAAGCAGTTCATATTCTTTAAGAAGCATTTCAATCTCGGCCCAGCCGGAAGATTGGACATGCTGGCTGATGGTGGCCTGCGATTTATGCAATTGTTCAGCCACTTCCACCTGGGTTTTCCCTTCCAGAAGCACCGCGATCACTTCAGCCTGCTTTGCGGTCAGCCGGCCCAAAAGATAATCCATAAATGCGGCAATGACCCTGAGGACGGGGCCCTGGGAAGGATCTGTTGATTGCAGGATCAGGCGCTGTTTGGAATTAAGGATCTGGTCCAGGTTCCTTCCCGAAATCGTGAAAGCCTCTCCGGTAGCGGTTCGGAGCGATTCCATCGGTTCATCCACCGCTCCGATCCCGATGCTGGCGCGCAGGTCGGTCGGGTTGGCGGAATCCGGTCCCCGGTGGTTCAGGGCAATGAGCCGCAACCTTAGGGCTAAACTGAGGCCAGATCCGGGATTTTCTAAATAGGCACTGAAACTGTCTCCCCGGTAGAAATCATACCGGCAGGAAGAAAGCGCTGAAGAAATTTTCCCGATCAATTGCTGCTGCAGTTCCCGGGTCAGCCCTGTGAACTGGACCACATCGGCGGTGATTACGGCCCGGATCGGTTGCAAGGGTCAATGGTTGAGGAAACTGAAAATTATAGTATAAATATACGAAAATTTTAATTTATAGTCAAAAAATACGAATAAGAGGATAAGAAATCAGAAAACATTGGTTTCCAGGGAATCCTGGGTGGAGGGAAGGGCCATCAGGTCCCCTCCCTCCCCGCGGGAAACAATTTAAGGATCAATCCTCCAGGGAAATCTGGGCATCAATCCGGGGGATCTGGATGGGCCGCGGCCTGCGGAGTTGGGCGAACCAGTAAACCAGCCGCAGCAGCAGGAACAGGGGGAACACCAGGGCCGTATAGGCGACCCATTTCCCTCCGTAGAATTGTTCCATTGGCCTGAGCTGGACCATGATCAGGTACATGCAGGGAACCAGGATCAGGGTGAGGAAGGTCGCAAAGGATAACCCGAAAATCATCGCCCAGCAAAGGGGGGCCCAGAATACCGCGCTGTCCCCGCCAAAGAAGATATGCGGGTTCAGCTGGGTGAACAGGGTCACGAAGTTGATGTTCATCCCGAAAGCCAGGGGCAGTAATCCCAGAATCGTGGCCGTGGCAGTCAGGATCACAGGGGTCATCCTGGTTTTGCCGGCTTCGATCAGGGCCTCCTTCAAATCCATGCCCTGGGCGAGCATCAGGTCGGTGAACTCTACCAGCAGGATCCCGTTTCGGACCACGATTCCGGCAAGAGCGACCAGCCCGACTCCGGACATCACGATGGAAAGATCCATCTTGAACAACGCCACCCCGAGCAGCACTCCGATGATGCTGAACAGCACTTCGCTCAGGATGATCAGGGTCTTTGCCACAGAATTGAACAGGGAGATCAGGATGACGAAGATCAATCCGATAGAGACCATCATGGCCTGGCTCAGGAAGTTCATGGTATCCTGCTGGTCCTGCTGGTCTCCTCCCATCTTGGCCGTGATGCCATCCGGCAGCGGGTAGCCGGCCACGGCGTCTGCGATATTCTTCACCACGTCATTGGGGTTAAAGCCGTTCAGCACATTGGAAGAAAGGGAAATGATCCTTTTCTCGTTCTTCCTGCGGATCCCGCCATAGGTGTTTGCATAATGGATGTCTGCGAAGGCGGAAAGCGGAACCTGCCGGATGGCCCCGCCCATGGCCATATCGCGGTAGGTTGTGGTCAGCCCCCGGAGTAGGTCGATGTTGTTGCGCTGGTCCTCCCGGACCCGCACATCGATGGGGTAATCATCATCGGCCTCAGGATCCCTGAACCGGCTGATTTCGAGCCCGAAAATTGCGGTTCGGATATCTTGTCCGAGCTGGCCGGTAGAGATCCCTTCCCGGTTGGCCCTTTCCCGGTCGATATCAAATACCAGCTCGGGCTTATTGTTGTCAAAATCGCTGCGAAGTTCCTCTATCCCGCCGATATGCTGGGCCTGGATATAGCGGAGCAGGCCCTGGGAGGAGCTGATCAGGGAATCCAGGTTGTCCCCGGTGATTTCGATCACGATTGGCTTGGGAAGCGGAGGACCGCTGGCTTCCTGGTCCACCGTGATCTGGGTGCCCGGGATGCCTTTGACCGCCTGGCGGATCTCATCCAGATATTTCTGGGTGGATACTCCATGCCTTTTGTCGAACTGGACAAAGGAAACCGTGACCTTCCCTTTCTGGGACTGGGTCCCGAAGGCGTCGTCCGAATTGGGGTCGGCAGCTCCTACCGCCACATTGGCGATCACCGAGGTGACGATGGGGTTGGTCTTATTATGAGCATAATCGATGCCCAGGACGCTGTCCACCCGGTGCTCCACGATCCCCAGAACCTGGTTGGTGTAAGCCTGATCCGTGCCGATGGGTAGATTCAGGTAGACATAAACGAAGTTGGGATTTGCGCTCGGGAAGAAAACTACCTTGGGGCCCCGGGCTCCGAAAAAGATGAAAGAAAAAATGAACAGCACCACGGTACCGGTCAGGATCCAGCCCGGGGCCCTGAGGGAGCGGGCCAGCACTCTGGCGTATCCCCGCTGGAACCTGGGCCAGGCACGGGTCTGGAACCTGCGTACCAGACGGTCGAGCAGGTACTTGTTGATCAGGAAAAGCGCCAGGATAACCAGGGTGAAATTGGCGGGACCCGTGGCCCTGGAAAGGTAAAACAGGGTGGCAAGTGAAAGGAAGACCACGATCATGATCTTGTTTCCCTTGGTCAGCCTTGGTTTTGCTCCCGCTTCCCGCTCGTGGGCTTTCATGAAGTCGGTGGCGAAAACCGGGTTGATGATATAGGCCACGAAAAGTGAAGCCAGCAGGGTAACGATCAGGGTAATGGGAAGGAAGAACATGAAGGATCCTACCACCCCTTTCCAGAAGGCGAGTGGCACAAAGGGAGCCAGGGTGGTGAGCGTTCCGGCAAGTACTGGAAGGAAGACTTCGCCTGTGGCGATCTTTGCCGCCTGCTTGATGGGCATGGCCCCGTTATTGTAGATCCGGTGGGTGTTTTCGATCACCACGATGGCGTCATCCACTACGATCCCAAGAGCCAGCAGGAAGGAGAACATCACGATCATGTTCATGGAAAATCCGATCCCCGGGAGGATCATGAAGGCCACGAACATGGAAAGAGGAACCGAAAGGGCCACGAACAGGGCGTTGGTCACCCCCATGAAGAACATCAGGATCAGGGTGACCAGGATGAATCCGATGATGATGGTGTTGATCAGGTCATGCAGGGTGCTGCTGGTCAGGTCCGACTGATCTCCCGTGATCACGATTTTCAGGTCCTTGGGAAATACATGCTGCTCCATGTCCTGAACAGCCTGGCGGACATTGGCCGAAGCTTCCAGCAGGTTCGCCCCGCTGCGTTTGACCACGTTCAGGGTGATTACATTCTTCCCGTCCAGACGGGCAAAGCTGGCCTGCTCCTTGAAGGTATCGACCACCTGAGCGATATCATGGAGGTATACGTCTCCCCCCGTCGGGGTGCGGATGATCAGGTTGGCGATCTGGCTGGCATTCCGGAACTCTTCCTTGATATCCACATCCCGCTGCTCTCCGTCCATCTTTACGTACCCGCCAGTAATGGTATGGTTCTCGTTGCCCACCGCGTTCTGGATATCCCCAAAGGAGATTTTCGCGGCGTTCATCTTGTTCATGTCCACGTTGATCTGGACCTCGCGGTCCAGGGCACCCACTTCATCCACCCGGTTGATCTCCTTGAGGCCTTCGATGCGGTCCTTGAGGTCGTCGGCGTATTTTTTGAGCTTCTTCAGGTCATAATCCCCCGATATGTTCACATAGAGGATGGGAAGATCCGACAGGTTGATGTCCTGGACATCTGGGGCCTGGGGAAGATCTTTGGGAAAGGTGGTGGAAGACCGGGCCTTGTCCACGGCGTCCTTGACGTCCTGCTTGGCAAGTGCGATGTCCACCCCGGTGTTGAATTCCACCTTGACCAGGGAGAAATCCTGGAAGGAATTGCTGGTGATGTCCTTGACTCCCTTGATGGATTTGCACTGCTTCTCGATCTCCTTGGTCACCAGCTTCTCCATATTCTCCGGCGAGGTGCCGGGATACACCGTGGAAACATAAATGGTCGGAATGGTGATTTCCGGAAACTGTTCCTTGGGCATGCTGATATAGGCAAAAATCCCGACCAGGGTGATGATCATCGTGAAGATGTAGACGCTGGTCCTGTTGTCGATCGCCCAGCTGGACGGCCTGAACTCCTTGAACACATCTTTCATAAAAAAATATTTGAAGGCTTGATGGACTCCATGCCCCGTGTCAATACCGGATCCGGTCCCCGTCATCCAGATCCTGGTAGCCGATCACAATCAGCTTTTCACCGGGCTGAAGGCCGTTGGTCACTTCGGCATTGCCATTATAAGTCTGGCCGAGGGTGACTTTAACCTTCCGGGCAAGACCGTTTTCGGCCACGAAGACATAATCTCCGTCCTGGGCAATCTGGACCGGGTTGATGGGCACCACGATGGCATGTTTGTTCTCATAGCTCACGATCCGGACCACCGCCACCATGTTCGGTTTGAACTGTGCCTCCCGGCCATGCAGCTGGATTTCGATATCGAAAGACCTGCTGGAGGGGTCGATGACCTTACCCACATAATTCAGGCGGGTATGCAGGGTGTCGTTATCGTCAGGGAAGATCACGATTACCGAGTCGCCCTTATGAACCCTGTCCGCAAAGGTCTCACCAACCTGGCCCTTGACTTTAAGGAAATCTGTATTGACCACCCTGATGGAGGTGGGACTGATCATCTGGCCCAGCCTCACGTCGAACTGGTCCAGGGTGCCGCTGACCGGCGACCGGACCAGGTACATTTCCTGCTGGGATTTGGCAATGGCGATCTGCCTTTCCACGTTTTCCACGTTATTTTTCGCGGAAAGCAACTGGACCTGGGTACCGATGTTTTCAT
>DATKSX010000103.1:0-3684 GCA_035531415.1 Chitinophagaceae bacterium | reverse complement strand
CATGCCCTATGAACCCCGGAATCCCCATCACCTGCGCTACCAAGCTGATTTTATCCCGGACCCGGCCCTCCATGCCGCCCTGGAGCAGCATGTGGTACGCCTCAACCGCTACTTGGGCTATGATTTCAACACCGTGGAGTTCGCGGTGCGGGACGGGATCCCTTATGCCATCGATTTCTGCAATCCGGCCCCGGACGCTGATCCCCTGTCCGTGGGCCAGGAGAATTTCCAGTGGGTGGTGGACAAGGCTGCGGACTACGCCCTGGAACGGGCCAGGATGGCCAACCCGGGGGCGGACAACCTGACCTGGGGTAAATATATCCGTGATGGAGTCCGGGATAAGCCCTCCGCAGCGGATGCGGCGAAAAGCAGACCCCATGGGCCAAAACCCAGGGGTTCTTCACCTGGTGGAACTTCCAGGCCGGCTTCTCCATCCCCCAAACCGGGAAAACCTTCCTCTCTCCGTCCAAACCCTCCGGAAAAACCATGATTCCCACCTTCCCTCCCCTTCGACAGCCCAGGAACTCCCATCAGTTCACTCTTGGGATCGAGGAAGAATATATGGTTGTGGATCCTGCCAACGGCGAGCTCAAGAGCCACGAACAGAAGATCGTTGAACAAGCCCACCGGGTGATCAAGGACCAGGTCAAGGCCGAGATGCACCAGGCGGTTGTCGAGGTGGGTACCAATATTTGCCGAAACATCAGCGAGGCCAGAGAGGACATCGCCCTGCTCAGAAGAACGATTTCAGGGATCGCGGGAGATTTTGGCCTTGCGGTGGGAGCTTCCGGAACCCATCCATTCTCCAAATGGGAAAAGCAGCTGATCACCGACCACCCGAGGTATTTTGAGATCGTCAACGAAATGCAGGATGCGGCCCGGTCCAACCTCATCTTCGGTTTGCATGTCCATGTGGGAATGGAATCCCGGGAAATGGCGGTCCACATCGCCAATTCCGCCAGATATTTTCTGCCGCATGTCTATGCGCTGTCCACCAACTCTCCTTTCTGGGAAGGCCGAAATACCGGGTTTAAGTCCTTCCGAACGAAGGTATTCGACAAATTCCCCCGGACGGGAATCCCGGATTATTTTGAATCCATAGAAGAGTACGATAACTATATCAAGCTCCTGATCAAGACCAATTGCATTGATAACGCCAAGAAAATCTGGTGGGACCTCCGGGTTCATCCTTTCTTCAATACGGTCGAGTTCCGGATCTGCGATGTTACCCTCACGGTGGATGAGACCATTGGACTTGCAGCGCTTTTCCAGGCCATTTGCGCCAAGCTTTACCGGCTCAGGTCCTACAACCTGAACTTCATCATCTACAAAAGGCAGTTGATCAATGAAAACAAGTGGAGGGCCAGCCGTTACGGGATCGACGGCAACATGATCGATTTCGGCAAACAGGCGGAGACCAACACCCGGGCCCTGATCTACGAGCTGCTGGATTTCGTGGACGACACCCTAGACGACCTGGGATCCCGGGAGGCCATCTCCCAGATTCCCAAAATCCTGGAAGGCGGTACCGGGGCCGACCGGCAGTTGGCAATCTTCGAACAGACCCGGAGCCTGGGAGCGGTGGTGGACTATATCCGGGGCCAGTTTCTTAACGGAATCTGAGCCCCCCTGGTTTTGTATCATCGGTGAATTCCAGTAGGTTTGCAGCCATGTCGAACCCTGTCCTGCGCGTGGCCCTGATGGACCTGAATGACGGTGCCCCCAACCAAGGCATGCGGTCCCTGCGCCAGTTGCTACCGGCTTATGCTGCGGAAAACAGCCTGGAGATTTTATTGACGGAGTTCGAGGTGCGCAGGAAAACCCAGATACCGGATTCCTCCTACCAGGTTTATATTTCAACTGGGGGACCGGGAAGCCCCTTGGACAGCGAAGGCTCGGACTGGGACAACCGGTATTGCGCCCTGATCCGGGACCTGGAACAGATCAACCTTTCCTCCGGAGAAAAAAAATTTGTTTTCTTTATCTGTCATTCCTTCCAGCTCGCCTGCCGCCTTTACGATCTGGGAGAAATCTGCCTCAGAAAATCTCCCGCTTTCGGGGTGATGCCCGTTAACAAAACAGGGGAGGGTTTTAATGAACCCCTTTTTCGGGATCTTCCGGATCCGTTTTTCGCGGTGGAAAGCCGGGAATGGCAGGTGATCCGTCCCAATATGGAACGAATGGCGGCGGTCGGCGCAAACCTTTGCGCGCTGGAAAAGGAAAGGCCACGCATCCCGCTGGAACGGGCGATGATGGCCATCCGGTTTTCTCCCTGGTTTTTCGGCACCCAATTCCATCCTGAGGCTGACCCGGAAGGCATGACCCATTACCTGGAAAAGACGGAAAAAAAGGCCCAGGTCATTCGCCAGTTCGGGGAGCAAAAATACCGGGACATGCTGGACCACCTGGAAGATCCGGGGATGATCTGCCTGACCCGGGCACAGGTCATTCCCAGGTTTCTGGATCAGGCAGTGGCTTCCCTGCAGGAGACCGTCTGCTAATCCTTATCCCGACCCCTCATGATCCCCGAAATCCGTGACCGGTTCCTAACCCAGTTCACCCCGGAACGATACGCTGCATTTCAGGATGGATTGGAGAACGCATTTCCGGGTGCCCTCGCATTCCGGGTCGCGGAAACCCCGGTATTTATTCCCCGGGTCCTTACCAAAAAGATCCTTGAAGCAGGAACAGAGGTTCTGAACCTGATCCGCCGGCCGGATTTCAGGGAAATTACCGCTCAGGCCATACCTCCTTCATTAAAGGTCTCTGGGGATGAGGGCCACTGCCCTTTCATCGCCCTGGATTTTGCCATATGCAAAGATGATCAGGATGAACTGGTTCCCCGGCTGATCGAACTCCAGGGGTTCCCGACCCTGCTGGCCTTTCAATCCCTGCTCGCCAAAGAATACCGCAGGCATTTCCAAATTCCCGAAAACCTGAACAACTATTTCAGCGGCCTGGATGAACCATCTTATTTCGCCATGCTCCAAAGGATCCTGCTGGGGGGCCATGACCCCGCCGAAGTAGTCCTGCTTGAAGTGAATCCCCAGGAACAAAAGACGCGGATTGATTTTTATTGCACCGAATCTGCCACCGGGATCCGGACCCTGAATGTCACCGACCTGATCGGAGAGGGCCACAGGCTATTCTATATGCGGGACGGGGTTAAGACCCCCGTCCGCAGGATTTACAACCGGGTCATCTTCGATGACCTGGCCCGACAGCATAAGCAACTAGGACCCATAATTGATCTTACATCCAACTGGGAAGTGGAATGGGTTCCCCATCCGAACTGGTTTTTCCGGATCAGCAAATACACGCTTCCCTTCCTTCAAGGCCCTTTTGTGCCGACGACCTATTTCCTGAAACAAATGGAAATAGTGCCCAGGGATCTGGAAAATTACGTGCTCAAACCCCTGTTTTCCTTCGCCGGTCAGGGGGTGATGCTGGAGGTAACCCGGCAGGATATCGATGGGATCAAAAATCCGGAAGGCTGGATCCTCCAGCAAAAGGTGCGTTATGCCGATGTGGTCCGGACCCCGGCGGTCCCGGCCAAATGTGAACTCAGGATGATTTATTTCTGGGAAAATCCGAATGAGGAACCGGTCCCGGTTCATAATCTGGGCCGCCTAAGCAAGGGGAAAATGATTGGAGTCCGGTATAATGCGGACCAGGACTGGGTCG
>DATKSX010000102.1:0-5049 GCA_035531415.1 Chitinophagaceae bacterium | reverse complement strand
GTATTTGAAGCATCAGGCCACATCCTTTTTTGGGCCTGAGGAAAGACTGAGGGGAGAAAAGGCCTGGCGGTTCGGCCGCAAAATTACATCAAAGCCCCCAATTCGGGAAAATCGGGTTTCGGATTTGCCGATAGAAAAGGTTTTCGTTATAAGCCCACCGTTTTCTTTACGCCGGTCCAGATGGCTTTCCAGATCAGGTTGAAAAAGGAGCGCTGGATATCCCGGGTATATTGCACCCGGACCTCACGTGCCGGCTGGGAAGGGGAAGATGGGTTGCCGGATTTCATGATCAGGGTTGTGACCATGCTGGCCAGGGTCTTTTCTTTCAGGCCATGGAACACTTTGTCCTTTTTCATTAATGATAACCGGATCCCCGAGTACCGGAAAGTGAGCGCTCCTGTGCTCTTATAGTTATCCCCATCCAGATGGAATATGAGTCCCTGTACATCCCCCTGGTCAGCCCGGGTGAGCACCATGGGCTCCAGCACGGAATTGAGTTTCTTCAGCTCAAATCCCTCCAGGTTACCCTGGATACTGAACCGGCCTGAACTGTCAAAGGGCCACATGACCAGGGTGGCCCGAACCGGGGCAATATTCATGAAGCTGGCCCGGAACCGAAGGGTGGACCGGCCGTCCCCGACCCGGGCGGCCGCAATATTGGTCAGGGGTCCCAGGGTGGCGGAAGCGTTGAAGAACTGGATCTTCCCTGCCGAATCTGATTTGGGATTCTTTTCCTTGTACTGGATGAAGCCCCGGTCCAGGGTGACCTGGCGGACCTGGATCGGAAAGGGGATCCTCATGAGTTCCTGCTGGGGATAATGGCCCACGCGGGATTCCAACCCTCGGGGCATACTGAGGTCATGGTAGACCTTGAAGCTGGCCGAGTGGATGCTGATGCTGGATGCGATCAGCTTACCCTTCAACAGTTGTAAAGGGTCCACTTCCTGAAGGTTAACCCCCTCCATCCAAAAGTCGTAACGGTCTTTCTGCACTTTCATGGTCCTGGCGAAAGATTCCTCATCCAATTGGGGGACGATTTTCACCGAATCGGCCAGGCAGATCTTCAGGCGGCTGTCAAAACTGACTCCAACCAGGTCAAAATGATACCAGTCGTTTATGCTCAAACATTCCAGGAAAGGGCACTGCAGGGTGGCTGCTGCAGAAAAAATGAGGTTGCTGCTGTCCTGGTGGAAAAGGGTGTCCAGCCGGAGATTGAAAAGGGTGATTTTCAGGCCGGTGGCCTGAACGATCTGGGTTTTTCCTGCAAAGCTGAAATAATTGATCCGGGCATCCTCCAGCGAAACGGTGTCCAGGCGGATCATGCGAAGGGTTCCCATGAGTTGCACATACCAGGCTTTTGGGGAAGTGGGAGTGGCTTCCTTACCGCCATTATAAATGGTGATGGTAGGAGACTGGATCCGGATGGCGGACCCGACGAGCTCCCGGCTCAGGGCAGCGCGGGGTGTCTTGACCCCGGTGACTGTCAATAAGGGGATTTCTGCCTGGATCAACAGGGGGGGGTGCACCGGCTCCCTGAGCAGTTCCGCGTATCGGTTCGTGTCCGGGATGATCCGAAGGTTAACCACCCTGAGATTGCCCGCGGCCTCATCCACCCGGAGGCTGTCATAGCTGATCTGGTAAAGGCCGTTAGTGCTCTTGTAAATGGCTTCGGAAAGCTGGTGCCGGATGAACCGGGACTTGATGGATTTCCAGAAAACGATGCCAATGGTCACCAACGCCACAAAGCAAATCAGGGGAATCTGAAATCTTCGCCTTCGGTAGAACTTTTCCCGGTTAGTCATGCTGGGACCTGAAATTG
This sequence comes from Chitinophagaceae bacterium, assembly GCA_035531415.1. Lineage (GTDB taxonomy): Bacteria > Bacteroidota > Bacteroidia > Chitinophagales > Chitinophagaceae > JANWKA01. The sequence goes on along the minus strand of DATKSX010000102.1, from coordinate 3,230 downwards.
AAAAAAGCGTGCCGGGAATCGCAGTCCGGGATGCACCGGCCCCCAAAACCAGGGGGTTTACCTGGATGGATATTTGCGCAATCCCTCGTCATCAAAGGTTTGGGCGAGATACCATTCGGTATTGCCCAGCAGCATCAGGGCTGCAATAGCCACAGACCCAACCGTGAACATATAGAAACCCTGACCTGGTTTCCGGAACAGGATACCCATAAGGATTCCGAGGGGAACCAGGACGATCCCGATCCGGATGGAAAACCGGGCCGCGAAAAGGTTGGCTTCCCTCCAGGTTTCCGGGTTTCGGGTGGAAAGGACCGTCCGGTACCCGAAAATGGCTTTCATACTGGATGGAGGGCGTCTCGACACAAAATATCCCATGAGCAAAAAAAGAATACCGGCCACCAGATCAGCGTTAAAGAATGTATTTTGAACCAGGTGACGCCACATGGCATAAAGATAAGGCTTCCGATGTCTTTCCGTCCGCCCATATGGGCCTCCGCCGGGGGAAATTCGAACGGTCACCGGATTGAAATTTGTACTTTTGCCTGCCCTTCATGACACCGCAGCGACTTTCCAGGATCCAATCTGTGCTGGACCAACGGCAGCAGGACTTAACCGTTGTCCTGGAAAACGTTTTCGACCCCCATAATATTTCAGCGGTTCTGCGCAGCTGTGATGCGGTGGGGATCCAGGACGTGTATGTGCTCAATACCCGGATCCCCCCTCATCGAAAATGGGGACACCGAAGTTCCGGGACGGCATCTTCCTGGATGACCATCCACCAGTTCACCGATACCGGGACCTGTATGTCCGAGCTGAAGGGGAAATTCGCCCGGGTGCTTTGTTCCACCCTCTCCGATGGGTCCGTGAATCTTTTCGACCTGGACCTGACTGGTTCTCTCGCTCTGATTTTTGGCAATGAACAGGAGGGGGTGAGCGCTGAGGTTAACCATTGGGCCGATACCCGGTTCCAGATTCCACAGGTGGGGATGATCCGGTCTCTGAATATTTCCGTGGCCTGCGCGGTGACCCTATACGAAGCCTTCCGTCAAAGGTCCCTGGAGGGATCCGGGGAGCGCAGGTTCCTGGACCCCCTGCGCAGGGAAACCCTTTTGAGGCAGTGGAGCAGGGAGGCGGATATTCCCCTTTCTAACGAAAACAACACAGGTCATGGTTAGGCGTATTTGGATGGTAGTACTTTTGGTCTTGCTGGCTGCCGGGTTCTGCACGGCCCAGGATATTCCCAGAATCCGGACCCGGGACCTGCAAAAAATGCTTCAGCGGGATGACGCGGTTTACGTGATCAATTTCTGGGCTACCTGGTGCCAGCCCTGCAGGGATGAACTCCCGCACCTGGTCCAGATCGCCGATCTTTACCGGGACAGTGGGGTGAAAGTGATCCTGATCAGCCTGGATTATGCCAATGCCTACCCGGCAGGGATCCGGCAATTCCTCAATATGGAAGGGATCCGGATTCCAGTATACTGGCTGGATGAAACCAACCCCCGGGCTATTGCGGCAGCCGCGTTTCCGGCCTGGAAGGGATTGATTCCTTTTACCATTTTCCTGAACCGGAAAAAGGGATATGAGCATATCATTGAGCAGGAAATCCCCGGGGACCAATGGGTTGCCGAATTGCGGAAGGCCCGCTAGGATTACCGGAGCACTTCGGGAAAGTTTGGAATCATTATTGGATCAAGGGATAATACTGGTATGGACCCCATTACAAAGGTGAGTCGAGGCAGGATTTCGTGGGGCCGGATTGCCCGAAGGGCGGTGGGCACTGTTATAATATTGGGGGTAGTTGTCCTCGGATTTATTATTTACCTCCTTCTGGCTCCAGATACGGCTTTTGCCCGGGGTAGTCGTTATTTTTACCTTCATGACGGTTGGAAGGCAAACCAGGTCTATTCCGCCCTTTCCACCCAGGGAATCCTCCGGCATGAAAAAGCCTTCGCCTGGGTGGCCCGTAGGGTTGGATATTCCCGCCATATCCATTCGGGCAGGTACCTGATCCGTGCCGGAATGAGTTCTTTTCAGATCCTTCGCCTGCTTCGGTCGGGGAGACAAACCCCGGTAAGGCTCGTGATCAATTCCCTGCGGACCGAAGGGGACCTGGTCAGTCTGATCAGCAGGAACCTGGAAACGGATTCAGGGCAGTTGAAAGACCTGCTGGGACGGGAGGACTTTTTAAGGCAGTATGGCCTCGACAGCGCGGACCAGCTTTGCCTGGTCATACCGGATACTTATGAATTTTACTGGAACAGCTCTGCGGACCGGGTGGTGAAAAAGCTGGCCCGGGCTTACAGGGATTTCTGGGATTCCTCGCGTATCACCCAGGCCAGGGCAATCGGGCTGGAACCTCCGCAGGTTGTGGTATTGGCCTCCATCGTGGAACAGGAAACCAACAAGGACAGCGAAAAGCCCCGGATCGCGGCCGTTTATCTCAATCGCATGAAAAAGGGAATCCGTCTTGCTGCCGACCCAACCGTGAAATTTGCCCTGGGGGATTATACGATCCGAAGGATTTACGGGAAATTCACCCAGGTGAATTCTCCCTATAATACCTATATGCATTCCGGTTTACCCCCGGGGCCGATCTGCATTCCTTCCCGGGTGACTGTGGACGCAGTCCTCCATTCCCCGTCTACTGATGACCTGTATTTTTGCGCGAGGCCGGATTTTTCAGGTTATCATGTTTTTGCCGCAACCCTGGCTGCGCACAAAAAAAATGCACGCCGCTACCAGCATGCGCTGGACAGCCTGAACATCAAATAAGGGAAGGGAACCAATGACCAAGTTTCAAAGGATACTGACCAACCTGCCTCCGGTAAGATTCATCAGGTCCTGGGCCAAAAAGATCACGCTGCCCGGTTTCCATGGGATCCCGCTTTATGATGTTTTCCTGTTGTTTTGGAGGGAAATAGGAAGGAACCAGCTGGGCGACCGGGCCAGCGCCATCTCCTGGAACTTCCTGATCGCCATTCCGCCCACCTGCATCTTTCTTTTCACCCTGCTTCCCTATTTCCATATCGGCGGGATTGAAACGACTTTGGACAGCATGATCGCCGATATCAGCCCGAACCAGAATACTTACCGGATCGTCTCCGGAGTGATTCATGACTTCCTGCACACCCCGCGGAGAGCCCTGCTTTCCTTTTCCTTCCTCCTGGGGTTGTTTTATTCCTCCAGCGGAGTCCAGGGGATTCTCAGGACCTTCGACAAGATTTCCC
>DATKSX010000101.1:0-4341 GCA_035531415.1 Chitinophagaceae bacterium | reverse complement strand
CCCCCTTGAATCCGGTAAGGCCGTCATTGAGGGCGGTAATGGATTCCAGGTCAAGATGGTTGGTCGGTTCATCCAGGATCAGCAGGTTGGGCTGCTGGAGCATCATCCGGGCGATCATGCACCGCATCCGCTCCCCGCCGGAAAGAACGGAAGTCTTTTTTTGTATCTCGTCACCGCTGAAAAGCATTTTTCCCAAAAACCCCCTGATGAAGGGTTCATCCACTTCCGTGATATAAGGAGGAACCCATTGCCGGAGCCAGTCCATCAGGGTCAGGTCCCGGGTGAAATAGGCGTTATGGTCCAGGGGCAGATAGGCTTTGATCACCGTGGCGCCCCATTCCACGGTCCCCTGTTCGGCTGGAGCATCCCCCCAGATCGTTTCAAAAAAGGCTGTGAGCGCCAACCGGTCCCGGGAAAGCAGGGCGACCTTGTCCGCCTTGTTCAGGGAGAAACTGGTATCGCCGAAAACGCACCTTCCGTTCATGACCCTGGAAAGCCTGGAAACCTGCAAAACCTGGTTGCCCAGGTCGCGTTGTTGTTTGAAAATGATTCCGGGATATTTGCGGTTGGAGGGCCGGATCTCTTCGATGACGAGTTTCTCCAGGGCTTTTTTCCGGCTGGTGGCCTGTTTGGATTTGGAGGCGTTGGCGCTGAACCGGGCAATGAATTCCAGCAGTTCCTTTCTTTTGTCCTCCATTTTTCGGTTGCGGTCCCCCTGCTGCCGGGCGGCAAGCTGGCTGGACTCGTACCAAAAGGTATAGTTGCCGGTATAGATCCGGATCTTCCCGAAATCAATATCGGCCACGTGGGTGCAGACCGCGTCCAGGAAATGGCGGTCATGGGATACCACCACCACGATGTTTTCGTAGCCGGCAAGAAAATCCTCCAGCCAGGACACGGTTTCCACATCCAGGTTGTTCGTGGGCTCGTCCAGCAGCAGGATATCGGGATTGCCGAAAAGGGCCTGGGCCAGCAGGACCCGGACCTTGAGCGTCCCGGAAAGGGCGCTCATGGGTTGGTTGTGATAATCCTCGCGGACCCCCAGCTCGCTGAGCAGGGAGGCGGCATCGCTTTCTGCCGTGTAGCCGCCCATTTCCCCGAAATCACTTTCCAGGTGAGCCGCCCGGATTCCTTCGGCTTCGGAAAGTTCGGTCCTGGAATAAATGGCCTCCCGCTCCTGCATGGTTTTCCAGAGCCGGGAATAACCCATCAGCACGGTGTGAATCACCTGGGAATCATCGAACTGCGTCTGGTCTTGCTGCAGCACGGCGATTCGCTCTCCGGGATCCACTTCTACTGATCCGCGGGTGGGTTCTATGGCCCCTGAAAGGATCTTCAGGAAGGTGGATTTGCCGGCTCCGTTTGCTCCGATGACTCCGTAGCAATTCCCCTTCACAAACCCCAGGTTCACTTCGTCGAAGAGCACCCTTTTGCCATAGGACAGGCTCACCTCCTTTACCCGAATCATCCCATTTGAATTTGAACCTGCAAAATTACCTTCATCACTCAAGGCAAACAAATATGTTTTGGATCCCTGGTCCATTAGATTCCCAACGCTTTCCCCGATTGGGAATTTCCATTTAATTTTATCCGGACCAGTCCTGAGAAAGAGGAGTGGACCCGGGGAAGTTCCCGGGGAAGGGGCCGGAGGGACATTTCCCCTAATCAGGAGCACTCCTGCGCCGGCAGAGGGTTTAAATGTTGACCATGCGACGATTTATCAAAAATTTAACAAGGTCCGCATGGTTACCGGGGACGAGAGTGTTTAGGTTTGAGCCGCCGATGAGCAAAAATTTGAGCCGGATTTACTCCTTATTACTTGTCACCATCTTTTTTGCTGTTACCATTCCCGCACTGGGCCAGGTGCGGGTATCGGGGAAAGTCATGGACAGCGACACCAGGCTTCCCCTAAGCCTGGCCAGTGTCACGGACCGTCAGGAAGGAACAGGGACCCTGACGGGCCCGAACGGAAATTTCAGCATACAGGTCAGGCTGGGCGACTGGTTGGTCTTTTCTTTCCTTGGATATGGTCCGGACAGCTCCCGGGTGACCTATGCCGTGCGGGATTCGGCCATTTTGATCGTTTACCTGCGCAAATCCCCCTTTGCCCTTTCCGGGGTCAACGTGACTACAAGAAGCCTCGATTACCAGCGGGACTCGATGGAAAGGAGGTACCTGTTCGGTTCCACCCTGGACCAGCAAAAAACCAGGGGGTTTGCGGCTGTTGCCCACCCCCTCTCCGGCCTGTACGACCTGCTGAGCAAAAAACAACGGAGGGTGTGGAAATTCCAGAAAATGTACCGGGCCTATGAAAACGAGCAGTATATCCTGTCCCGAATCAGGTTGAGCGTGCTGCAAAACCTCACCGGCCTGCAGGGTGGTGACCTAACCCGGTTCCTGGGGTGGTATAAACCGGATTACAATTATGTCCGCAATGCCACCGATTATGAGCTCTACGAAGATATCAAGGCCGCTGCCATTCAGTTTCGGATGATGATGCAACACGACACACTCTACGAACCTCCTGGTGTTCCAGACCAGGATAACTAGGCCGCACCGGACCTGTTTATCAACTTCCTGCTTTTGTTATTTTTTCTGCACGACCGGCCCTTCGGGGCTGAGGGAAGCCTTGAGGTATTCCAGGTTGAGTCTGGCGATATTGGAATAGGAGATCTCCTTGGGACATTCGGCCTCGCAGGCCCTGGTGTTGCTGCAGCTTCCAAAACCCTCCTTGTCCATCTGGGCCACCATTTGCAGCACTCTGGACTTGCGCTCCACATATCCCTGGGGAAGCAGGGAAAGGTGGGCCACTTTGGCAGACACAAAAAGAAGCGAGGAGGAATTGATGCATGCCGCCACACAGGCCCCGCAGCCGATGCAGGCGGCTGCGGCAAAGGCCGCCTCAGCGCGGTCCTTTTCCACCGGGATGGTGTTGGCATCCACCGCATTGCCGGTATTGACCGAAATGAATCCCCCGGCTTCAATAATCCGGTCCAGGGCGCTGCGGTCTACCACCAGGTCCCGCACCACCGGAAAGGGAGCGGCCCTCCAGGGTTCCACAACAATGGTTTCCCCGTCCCTGAAATGCCTCATGAAGAGCTGGCAAGTGGTGGTGGCCTTCATAGGACCATGCGGCCTGCCGTTGATATACATGGAGCACATCCCGCAAATCCCCTCCCGGCAGTCGTGATCGAAAGCCACGGGATCCTTTCCCTCGACGATCAGCCTCTCGTTTAGCACATCGAACATTTCCAGGAAAGACATGTCCTCCAGGATGCCGGTGACCGGATAGGTTTCGAAATGACCCGGGTCCCGGGAATCCTGCTGCCTCCACACTTTTAGGGTGAAATTCATAGCTCTTTATTTATAATTTCTTTGGGTGGGATGCATCACCTCGAATTCCAGGGGTTCCTTATGGAGGGCGGGTTCAGCACCTCCCTTCCATTCCCAGGCCGCGACATAGCAGAAATGCTCATCATCCCTCAGGGCCTCTCCTTCCGGGGTCTGGTATTCTTCCCGGAAATGGCCTCCGCAGCTTTCCCTGCGGTCCAGGGCGTCCAAACAGGTCAGTTCACCCAGTTCCAGGAAATCGGCTACCCTTCCGGCCTTTTCCAGTTCTGGGTTGAGCTCCCCGGTTTTCCCCGGGATCCGGACCCCTTTCCAGAACTCCTCCCGGAGAGCCCCTATCCAGGAAATGGCCTGCTCCAGCCCTTTTTGGTTGCGCGCCATGCCACAATGGTCCCACATGATCTTTCCCAGCTCCTTGTGGAAATGGTCCACGGAATATTTTCCCTGCACCCCCATCAACCGGTTCAATTGATCCTGAACCGCTTTTTCGCTGGCTGAAAAAGCAGGGTCGCTGAGGGGTACCGGGTTGGTACGGATCTCCCCGGCAAGATAATTTCCCAGAGAATAGGGGATTACAAAATACCCATCCGCCAATCCCTGCATGAGGGCCGAGGCGCCGAGCCGGTTGGCCCCATGGTCCGAGAAATTGCATTCCCCCAGGGCAAAAAGCCCTGGGATGGTGGTCATCAGCTCATAATCCACCCAGAGACCGCCCATGGTGTAATGCATGGCCGGATAAATCCGCATGGGAGAGACATCGGGATTTTCGCCCGTGATCAGGCGGTACATGTCAAACAGGTTTCCATATTTCTCCCGTATGACTTCCCGGCCCATATGCAGGATCTGTTCTTCGGTGGGATGGTCCAACTGCCGCTGATGCGCTTCTGCCCTCCCGTATCTTTCGGTGGCTTCCCTGAAATCCAGGTAAACCGACTGTCCTGTTGGACCGACTCCGTATCCTTCATCGCAACGTTCTTTGGCAGCCCGGGAAGC
>DATKSX010000100.1:0-3490 GCA_035531415.1 Chitinophagaceae bacterium | reverse complement strand
ATTTTTAAGTTTTAATATTTTCTGTTTTACATTTTTGTTGCTCATAAGACCCTAGCAGGAAATGAAGGTTTAATGACTCAGGCGGCCGGAGGAAAAATTTGGATCCGGTTTAACAGGACGGGTCATCAGAAACCGGCTGAGGTCCCGGTAAGGAAATCCCTACTATTCAAGGTCCTGGAGAATTCTGGAGGAGGATGGATAATAATTGTTGACCCGGTCTGAAAGTATTTTGGCCCAACCCAGGGCGATACCGTTGTATTTGATCAGGGTCCATCCCATTTTCCCGGAATTCAGGGCAATCGCCTGCTTAGCCAGGTATTTGCGGGCAGTGGGGAGATCCAAGTCAATGGCCGCAATCCCCTCGTGGGAAATCAGGCTGAGGGCGAGTCCGTGGTCCGGCAAAAATTCATCCCGGACCGGTGTTCCCAACCTTACCCCATAATGCCTGGGTTGGAGTTTTTCCAGCAAAAAGAAAAAGGGATCCTTCAGGGACTGCGGGATCGCATGCAGCGACTTCCCCTCCGAAACCAGGACCAGGGAGCCGCCAGGGCTGATCCAATTTTTAACCAGATCGGCATATTTTCCATTGGAACGGAACGGGTCCTTCCGTTGGGTTCGGATGGATGCCAACGCGGAAGAATTCCTGAGGCAGGTAAGGAAGAACCCCTCTCCCCTGCCCAGCTGGGGATAACACCTCAGGCCTTTCACCCCCGGGTATCTGCCCATATCGGTGACCATTCCCCAACTGGACGGGACGGCTAAATCCTGAGGTTCCATCCCAAAATCGGCGGCCAACCATCCGGCGATCTCCTCGTTCTCCGCGAGGGAAAAAGAACAAGTCGAATAAATCAGGATGCCCCCCTTTTTCAGCATTGGGAGTATATCTGAAAGGATCCTTCTTTGTCTTGCAGCACATAAATTCACGAGTTGCTCAGACCATTGTTCCACAGCACGAGGGTCTTTCCGGAAAAGTCCCGACCCGGAACAGGGGGCATCCACCACAACCACATCAAAAAAACCTTCAAGTCCCTGGAACCTGGAAGGGTCCCTGGAGGTCACCAGGGTATTGATGGCTCCCCACCGGACCAGGTTTTCTGCCAAAACCGGTACTCTGGACCGGATAATTTCATTGGATACCAGGATCGTTTCGGGAGAAAGGGTGGATTGGATCAGGGTGGATTTGCCCCCCGGAGCAGCGCAAAGGTCCAGGACTTTCAGGGGCCGGGAAATATCCAGGACCTGGCGCAGCACATGGCTGGTCACCATGGAGGAGGGCTCCTGGACGTAATATACCCCGCCATGAAATAAGGGATCCAGGGTAAATGAGGGTCGCCTGGAAAGAAAATAAGCCCCAGGGCACCAGGAAATTCGGTCTTTCTCCTGCAGGGCAATGGCCATGGCGGAATCCGGATCCAGGAAGGGGTTGGACACCTTTCCTTCTTTGCCTGGATTAAAACGGATTGCAACCGGAGGCCGGGTTTCTCCATGCGAACGGAGGAATGCTTCCTCCTCAAATTGGGGAAGGCCCCGAAGGGAATGGACCAGACCAATGGGAATCTTGCTCACGTAAGGATGGATTCGGTTGGAATAAAGCCTTCCCTTTTCGGAATCCATTAGGTTTGGACTGGTCCCTTAAGAAAGGATTACATATTCTTGATCTCGGAGGTCAGTTGCTGCAACACCGATTTGGCATCGCCAAAAAGCATGGAGGTCTTGGGTTGGAAAAAAAGATCATTCTCGATTCCGGCATAACCCGGTTTCATGGTCCTTTTATTCACGATGATGGTTCTTGCCTGTTCCACTTCCAGGATGGGCATTCCATAGATCGGGCTGGTAGGGTCTTTCCTGGCCGCAGGGTTGACCACATCGTTGGCACCGAGAATCAGGACGCAATCGGTGGTTGGAAATTCCGAGTTGGCTTCTTCCATCTCCTCCAGCTTGTCATAGGGTACATCGGCCTCCGCCAGCAGGACATTCATATGGCCCGGCATCCTCCCGGCTACAGGGTGGATCGCATATTTCACCTGGACGCCCCTTTCCTCCAGCAATTTTTCCAGCTCATGGCAGGCATGCTGGGCCTGTGCAACTGCCAGGCCATAGCCGGGAACGATCATCACCTTATGGGCGTAAGCCAGTACCACCGCGGCATCATTCACTGAAATCTCCTTATAGGTTCCCTGGGCTCCCCCACTGGCTTTGGTTGCGACCGCGCCTCCCCCGAAGGAACCGAGCAATACATTGCCGAGGGAGCGGTTCATGGCTTTGCACATGAGCACGGTGAGAATCCCCCCGGCGGATCCCACCAGGATCCCGCCGGTAAGCATGACCGCGTTATTATACAGGAATCCACCGCAGGCTGCAGCAACCCCCGTGCAGGCGTTCAGCAGGGAAATGACCACCGGCATGTCCGCGCCCCCGATGGGAAGGACAAAGAGAATGCCGTAAGCCAGGGCCAGAACAAAAACCGCGCAGAACACGTAGGGGCTGATTGCCGGAATATACTGACTCATCCCTTCCAGGTTCATTCCGGAGAGATGGGGGGTGACCCAGATGAAATAAATTCCCAGGATCAACAGGGCAGCAAGGATTCCCATATTGACCATCTGCTGGGCCCGGAAAGAGAAATCCTTCACTTTCCCGTTCAGTTTGCCAAAAGCCACCATGCTTCCTGAAAAGGAGATACTGCCGATAATCATTTCCAGGATGATGATCACCATCTCCCCCTTGGGGATATGGAAACCCAGGACGAATCCCCCCTGCACTGCCGTGGTGTTGAAATGAAGGAGATGATAAAACTCGCTGATGGCGATCAGCGCTGCGCACAGCCCTCCCATCCCGTTGAACATGCTGACCATTTCCGGCATGGCGGTCATCTTCACCCTGCGGGCAGCCACCACCCCGATCACTCCGCCCACCAAAAGACCGCTGAATATCCACCCGAGGTTGCGCAAATGTCCCCCTTCCGACTGCCGGTAGAGAAATATAGTGCCCAAAATGGCGATCCCCATGCCTGTGGCAGCAACGAGGTTTCCCCTGCGGGCGGTTTGAGGATGGGAAAGCATTTTCAGACCTACGATAAACGTAACTGAACCGATCAGGTAAGCCAGTATGAGAATGGTTTGGTCCATGGAGAAGGGCTCAGCTAATTGTTATGACGGGTCAATATTTACTTTTTGGGTTTGCGGGAGAACATTTCCAGCATCCGGTCCGTTACGACGAACCCGCCCACCACGTTCAGGGTACCTACAATCACCGCCAGCATGCCGATGGAAAGGGCCAGCACATTATGGGGATCCGCCTGACCCATCACGATAATGGCTCCGATGATCACCACTCCATGGATCGCATTGGCCCCGCTCATCAGGGGAGTGTGCAGGACCGAGGGAACCCGGGATATAACTTCAATGCCCAGGAAAATGGAAAGGACCACTACGTAAACCAGTTCGATATGCAACTGGAGGAATCCGGAAAGCACGTTCATGGATCGGTT
>DATKSX010000099.1:0-2203 GCA_035531415.1 Chitinophagaceae bacterium | reverse complement strand
TTTCACGGGCCCAAATTTTTTAGAGCTGAGCCATCCCTTCTGTTCCAGGTTTCGTATGGTGGAGGAAAGGGTATTGTAATGCGGCCTGGGTTGGGCATGTTGCTCCAGGAATTCCTTCACCAGGCCCGTGCCCTGTTTCCAAACGGCCAGCATGGCTTCTTCCTCCTGGCGGGTGAGTTTTTCCATCATTTACGATTTATTCGTAAACCTACGAATTTTTCGGATCAAATCTTCACTTTGGTCAAAGTCTTTGCTTCATCCTGGGAACCATTTCATTTTTCCAAGATAGAAAATCGCCCTCCAGAATATGTTTTCTGGCCTGCCTCATCAGGTCCAAATAAAAAGCGAGGTTATGGACCGTTGCCAGCTGCAGGCCGAGCAGCTCTCCGGAGATCATCAGATGCCTGAGATAGGCTCTGGAATAATTGCGGCTGGCGAAGCAGGGGGTTACTTCATCCAGGGGATCGAAACAGGATTCCCATTTTTTATTCCGGATATTGATCACTCCATCTAAGGTGAACAGCATCCCGTTCCTTCCGTTTCGGGTCGGGATGACGCAATCAAAAAGGTCCACCCCAAGGGCCATGTTTTCCAGGAGGTTCCAGGGCATGCCTACCCCCATCAGGTAACGGGGCTTTCCAGGGGGAAGGATTCCGCATACCAGGCCCGCCAGCTGGTACATCACTTCTTCAGGTTCGCCCACGCTCAGGCCCCCGAGTCCATAGCCGGAACAATCCTTTCCGGCAATAAAATGGGCAGACTGGCTGCGAAGATCCGGGTCCATTCCCCCCTGCACGATGGGGAAGAAGGATTGATCATAGCCGTAAATCGGGCTGGTGGATTCCATCCGGGCAATGCCCCGGTCCAGCCAGCGGTGGGTCAGTTCCATGGACCGCCGGGTATCCTCCCCGGTGGCTGGAAGGGGAAGGCATTCATCGAGCGCCATGATGATATCGGCTCCGATTAACCGCTGGGTGTCCACGACGTTTTCCGGGGTGAACAGATGCCGGGAACCGTCAATATGGGAGCGGAACAGCACGCCCTCTTCGGACAATTTGCGGCTTGCTGCCATCGAAAACACCTGGTAACCCCCGCTGTCGGTCAGGAACGGGCCCACCCAGCCACAAAAACGGTGGATCCCTCCGGCAGCACTCAGGACACCCACTCCCGGCCGGAGGAAAAGATGGTAGGTGTTGGCGAGGAGGATGGAGGCCCCGATATCGGTTTTCAGCTGCTCCTGGGTCACCCCCTTCACCGATCCGGCGGTCCCCACAGGCATGAAGGCCGGGGTGTCCACCGGCCCATGGCCCGTGGTTATCCTACCGGCCCTTGCCGCCGAAAGCAGGTCTTGCCGGATCAGCTCAAATTGAAGCATGGATTGCAAAAATGCGCAATTCCGGGATCATGGTGGCAACGGGGAGGGACTCCCTGCCCCGGAATCCCCTAATTCTGTATTTGAGAAGAAGGATCAAAATAAACCTTCTATTTTTATGGCCATGCTATGAGCACTATACCCGGGGAAATTCTTTGGTTGCTGTTCCTGCTGGTGTTTTCCATCCAGCTGTTTTATTATTTGTTCTTTTTTTCCAGGCTCGCCATTCATAAAAGAAAAAAAGAGGAGGACCCGTTGGTCAGGGCCCCGGTTTCCGTGGTGATCTGCGCCCGCAATGAGGAAAACAATTTGCGGCAAAACCTTCCGATGGTCCTGCAGCAGCGGTATCCCCACCTGGACCACAGGGAAGGATATGAAGTGATTGTCGTCAATGACAACTCCGAGGATGATACCCGGCATTACCTCAATTCCATTGTACCGGGTTACCCGCATTTCCGGCAGATCGAACTTAAGCAGGAGGCAAAATTCATTCCCGGGAAGAAATACCCCCTTTCCATTGGGATGAAGGGGGCGGCACACGACATCGTGGTTCTTACGGATGCAGACTGCAGGCCTTCCAGTTCGGACTGGCTTGAACTGATGAGCGGCGGGTTCCGGGAAGGCAGGGATATCGTGCTGGGCTATGGAGCCTACCAGAAGGAACCCGGGTTCCTCAACTGCATGATCCGTTTCGAAACCTTTTTCAGTGCCCTGCAATACCTTTCCTTCGCTATCGCAGGGTACCCCTATATGGGGGTGGGCCGGAACCTGGCCTACCGCAAGGAACTGTTCTTCCGTCATAAAGGGTTTTTGTCCCACCAGCACATCACC
>DATKSX010000098.1:0-4737 GCA_035531415.1 Chitinophagaceae bacterium | reverse complement strand
TTCCCACCACCATCTCCCCGCCCGTTCGTCTTCCCCGGGTTTCAGGGCCCTGGTGCAGGGGGCGCACCCGATGCTGACAAACCCCCGGTCATGCAGCGGATTGTAGGGAATCTGATGATCGGTTATGAAAGCCATGACCCTTTCCAGGGACCAGTGGAGCAGGGGATGGAATTTAACCACCCCGTGGGTACCGTCCCATTCCACCCCCGGGGTTGCCGCCCGCAGGCCGGACTGGCTTGCGCGGATTCCGGTGATCCAGCAATCCATGCCCTCCAGGGCAATACCCAGCGGGTCCACCTTGCGGATGCCGCAGCAGGCTTTCCGGTTTTCCACAGATTCATAAAAACAGTTCGGGCCCTTTTCATTCACCAGTTGCTGGACCTTTCCGGCATTGGGAAAACAAACCCGGATTCGTTTCCCGTAACGCCCATACAACCGTTCCATCAGGCTGTAGGTTTCCGGAAAAAGCCTTCCGGTGTCCAGGGTGAAGATATCCACCGGAATATCGTTTTCCCAGATCAGGTGGGTGATGAGCTGGTCTTCCAGACCCAGGCTGGAGGAAAAAACGGTCTTCCCCGGAAAGCTTTTCGCGATCCATGCCAGGGATGCCTGAGGATCCAGATACTGGGTGTCCTCAAGAAGTTCAGCAACCAGTTTTAAGGGACTTTCCTTCATGGGTGTTTAAAATATTTTAAGAATAACCCGCAGGCTCAGCGCCGCCACAATGAGGCCGGCCAGGACGAGCAACCTTTTGCTTTTCAATTTCCGGGGCAGGGCTGCGGCAATGGGCGAAGCCACCGCTCCACCGGCCAACAGGCCCACCGCAACCTGCCAGTGGGTGATTCCCAGAAGACTTATAAAGGTGAGGGAGCCTGCCAGGGCGACATAAAAACGGGCCAGGTTCACGGATCCCACCACATAGACCGGATCCCTGCCGCTGGCCATCAGGGTGGAAGTCACCAGGGTTCCCCATCCCCCTCCCGCCACCGCATCCAGGAACCCGCCGATTAAGGCAAGCAGGCCCACTTTTTTCACTGGGTTGCGTTTGGGTTTCACCTTAAGGCCCTTCAGAATGATATTGATTCCAAGGGCCAGGGTATATACCGCGATTACCGGGCGGATGATTTTTACGGAACCTTCCAACCAAATGATCAGGAAGGCTCCGCCAATTGCGCCGATGACCCCCGGGATGACCATTTTACGAAAAAGCTTCTTATTCACATTGCGGTACCGCAGGTGCATGAATCCGGAACTGCCGCTTGTGAATATCTCGGAAAGATGCACGCTTTTGGAAACCTGGGCAGGGAGTATGCCGAAGGAAAGGAGGTATGAGGTGGAGATGGTACCGTATCCCAGCCCCAGGGTTCCGTCCACCAGTTTAGCCAAAAATCCTCCTGCGATGAAATATAGAATATCGGGGCCCAGGGCCCGTCGGGCCATTGCCCAGAAATGAATGGCCTGGGGAGAAAGAATCCACCCAATGGAAAAATATCCGGCGATCATCAATCCCAGGCAAAGCCCGGCATAACTCAGGAAACGCAACAGTTTTTTCAGATCAGCCTGTTCTGGAGCAATGGGCTTGTTTTTTTCCACCAGGACGGAAGTAATTTGGTTCAACCTGCGCACTTTTTCCGAAAAATCTCCAGACAGGGTGGTCCGGATCCGCTGGATCCGTTCCAATACCTGGTCTATTTCCTCCGGGATGGATTCTTCCAGGACCTGCCGGATCCTTTTGGCCACGGTGGGTGACCTCCCGTTGGTGGAAATGGCGATCTTCAGGTCTCCGCGAATCACCACCGAGCCGAGGTAGAAATCGCATAAATCCGGGGTATCGGCAACATTCACCAGGACCCGGACCTTACGGGCCTGTTCGCTGATGATTCCGTTGAGCACCGGTTGGTCAGTTGCTGCAAGCACGAGTTCCTTCCCCTCCAGATCATGCTCAGAGTAGGCCCGGTTTTGAATGGAAAGATTGGGATAGGTTGCCGAAAGGGCAAGGATTTCAGGTATCACCTCGGGAGCGACCAGGGTGATGCGCACCCCGGGGCTGTTTCGCAGCAGGGAGCGAACCTTTTCCAGTCCCACCGCACCTCCTCCGACCACCAGCACCCGGAGCCGGTCCAGGCGCAGAAATACAGGAAACAAATGGTTTGATCCCCGGGATTGCTGTCCCGGAACCTGAATGGTATTCCCCTTCGATATCCACGCTTCCTGCATATCCGATCCCTTAGACAGTTTGGCTTTGGGTTTCCCTGGCGGCATTCCAGGCTGCATGGAGGGTCACTACAGACCCGGCAATAATCAGGGCAGGAGACTGGACCGCCGCACCCGCAACCTGGCCTGCGATCGATTCCATGGTGCCGGTAATCACCCTTTCCCCGGGTAAAGAACCGTTTTCCACCACCGCAACCGGAAGGTTTCCCTTATCCAGAAGTAGGTAGAGGGAAGCGATCTCTGTGATTTTGTGCAGGCCCATCAGAATGATCACGGTGGCCGTGGAGCGGGCCGCAAGCATCAGGTCGGTGGATAGGGAACCGTCCGCCATTGTGGCGGTGGTGACCCAGAAACTTTCAGCCATTCCCCGCAGGGTGAGGGGGATCTGTAGCAGGGCAGGAAGGGCGATGGCGCTGGAAATACCCGGGACCAGTTCAACCGCGATGCCCTGACGCCGGGCAAAATCCAATTCCTCATATCCCCTTCCAAAAACGAAGGGATCTCCTCCCTTCAGCCTCACCACGGTTCCAAAATGGGTGGTATAATGAAGGATGAGCCGGTGGATCTCCGGCTGGGTGTAGGCCGCTTTGTTTCTTCTTTTCCCCACAAAGATCTTGAGCGCATCAGGCTGCGCGTAATCCAGCAACAGGGCATTGGCCAGGGCATCATAAAGGATGACCTGGGCTTCCCTGAGGGCGCGGATTCCCCTGAGGGTGATCAGTTCCGGATCTCCGGGGCCGGCCCCCACCAGAATGAGTTTCCTTTCCATGCTATGGTTCTTCGTTGACATCTTTTCATTTTCAGACCAGCACCCGGTCCCTGTTCCTCTCCAGGGCGCGCCAATTGCGGGCGGCCTCCACAAATCCACGGGCCGTTTCCAGGTAGGATGTGGCGAATTCCAGGTCGGGCTGACGGGTATTGATCGCGAGCACTGCGGCCTTAAGGCCTCCCTCGATCCCGAACCGGGAGGAGGCGAAATGGGTGTCAAAATCGTTCAGGATACCGATCTGGGTATTGCAGGAAACCTCCTGATCCAGCAGGAGCGCCTTGGCGGTGCAGACCATCCCGGTGTAGGCATGGTAGATCGCATCAGCAAAAACCCCTTCCTGGAAGGACCGGGAGGCCCAATCCAGTTTTTCTTCGGCCTCATCGATCAGGGTGGCCACCAGGTCGATCATGACCCCCGCGCAT
The DNA here is from genome assembly GCA_035531415.1 of Chitinophagaceae bacterium. Taxonomy (GTDB): domain Bacteria; phylum Bacteroidota; class Bacteroidia; order Chitinophagales; family Chitinophagaceae; genus JANWKA01. The sequence goes on along the minus strand of DATKSX010000098.1, from coordinate 1,332 downwards.
TCCCCAACCCCGATGGCGGGGGAATATTTTTCATCCCGGCCCCAGTCGATATAATCGGAGTTTTCCAGGGTGGCCAGGTCGGCAAGTGGCTTGAGCAACCGGTAAAAATAGTCCTTCCCCTGGCGGTCATAGTAGGCCAGGAAACCTTCCTCAGGATTTGCTCCACCGAGGTAATCTCTCAGGATAAAACGGACCACGTCAGGGGCCCTTTTGCTGGGGATCTTGATCACTTTTTCCGCAATCCTGCCCTTCCCTCCGCCCAGGGTTCCCCCGGCAAGCATGACCTGAAGCGCAGGGATGGTACCGGAAGGGGCTTTGAGCGAGGACCCATGAAACCCGATGGAGGCCATGGCGTGCTGGCCGCAGGAGTTCATGCAACCGCTGATCTTGATCTGAATGTCCTTGCGGAATATAAGCTGGGGAAATTCCCGGGTGATGAGCCCTTCCAGCTGGCGGGCCACTTCGGTGCTGTTGGAGATCCCCAGATTGCAGGTGTCCGTTCCAGGACAGGTGGTGATATCGGCGGTGCTGTCGAACCCGGGTTCCGCAAATCCCAGTTCTTCCAGGATGCTGAAGAGATAGGGGAGGGTTTCGGGTTTGAGGAATTTCAGCAGCAGTCCCTGATTGGGGGTTACCCTGAGGTCATCTGCCGCAAATGCCCTGACAAAACCAGCCAGGATCCGCGCCTTGTCGGAAGAAACGTCCCCGGTCCGGATCTTCAGGTAAGCCCCGAAATACCCCGGTTGTTTCTGGGCGAAAGTATCGGTAAGAACCCAGTCATTGTATTGGGAGGGGTTACGTACAACGAAGGCAGGGACCGGCCCGGGAACCGGCAATGAAACTGGCTGTTCCGGGAATTCGAGGGCGACATGGGTCGCTTTCAGGGCGGTATATTCCTGTCGGACCAGTTCGCTGAATTGTTCCAGTCCGATCTTATCAATGAGGTACTTCATCCTGGCCTTGTGCCTGCTGGTCCTTTCCCCGTACCGGTCGAAGACCCGGAGTACCGCTTCTGCGTAGGGAATGAAACCCTCCACGGGCAGGAATTCAAATACTGGTTTGGCCAGGAAAGGCTGGGCTCCCAGGCCTCCTCCCGCCACGACGGAAAATCCCCTTACCGGTCCGTCCGCCCCCTGCCGGATCCTTGGGATGAAACCCAGGTCATGCATGTAGGTCAGTCCGGTATCCCGGTCGCTGCTGGAAAAAGCGATCTTGAACTTGCGACCCATGTCCTGGCAGACCGGGTTGCGCAGGAAATACCCGAAAGCGGCATGGGCATAGGGAGTAACGTCGAATGGTTCTTCCGGGTCAATTCCCGCCGTCGGGGAGGCC
>DATKSX010000097.1:0-4111 GCA_035531415.1 Chitinophagaceae bacterium | reverse complement strand
GGCTTCATAATCGCCCAGGACCAGGGCGTCCCAGCGGGCCAGCCGGTCCAGGACCCAGGTATAGCCGAAGGCATTGGCATTCGGAGAACGGTCCAGGGTATCGTTCCACCGGTCCGGGTTGATCCCGGCTCTGGGCAGGTATCGGATGGGGTAGGGCAGGAGGCGGGATTGTTCCTGAAATCCAGAGCCCTACCGGCCCTGTTTTCTCAGGATGGTGAGGAGGGTATGGGTCATGATCTTGAAATCGAGCCCCAGGGAAATATTCTCCAGGTAGATCAGGTCATATTTCATTCTTTCGATCATCTGGTCCAGGTTTTCGGCGTAACCGAATTTCACCATGCCCCAGGAAGTCAGTCCTGGCTTGACCTTGAGCAGGTGGCCGTAAACCCGGTTCCTTTCCATAATCCCGTCGATATAGAACCTGCGTTCCGGCCTGGGCCCAACAAAGCTCATTTCCCCCCGGAGGATGTTCCAGAGTTGAGGAAGTTCATCCATCCGCCATTTCCTCATTTCCCTGCCCCACCGCGTGACCCGCGGATCCTCCGGGGTGCAGAGCGCAGGGCCGTTGGGCTCTGCGTCGCGGTACATGGACCGGAATTTGAGGATCCGGAATACCCTTCCCTTGAGGCCGACCCGTTCCTGGCTGTAAAGGACCGGTCCAGGAGATGAAAATTTGACCCGGATAGCGGCATAAGCCATCAGGGGAGAAAGCAGGATCAGGCCGATGGTGGCCCCGAATACATCGACCAGTCTCTTGAGATGCTCCTGCCATTCGGACATCAGCCCCGGCCGGATCTCGGTGAGTACCGCGCCGTAGACGTTATTCATCCGGACTGATCCGGAAAGGATGTCATACATGTCCGGGATCACCTTGAGGATTACTTCTTTTCCGCTGAGCCGGTTGATGATATCCACCAGGCGGTGCTTTTCTGGTTTTTCCATGGCCAGGATGACCTGTTGCACCTGATTCTGGTCCACGATGCGCTCCAGCATGTCGATCGAACCCAGGTTGGGAAGATAGCTGCCCAGCCCGTTCTTTCCGTCGGAATCCGGATAGATGAACCCGGTGACATGGTATCCCAGGCCCTTTTGCTGGGAGATTTCCCGGTGGAGGCGGATCGCGGCCTGGCTGGCCCCGATGATGAGGGTGTTATACCGGACCAGTCCCCGGACCAGCTGGTAGCGCGCGACCTGAAGCAGGAAGAGCCTTCCGGCGAAGGTGGCCAGGAACTGGAGCCCCAGCAGCAGGAAGAATTCCCGGTAATACATTTCATGGCTCATCGGGGGATGGTCCAGCAGCAGGAGGAAGAATAGGATCACACAGCCGACGGAAGCTTTGATGAAGGTCTGGAAGAACTCCATGATCCGGGATTTCTGATAAGGATCGCTGTAAGTCCCGCTGATATAAAAAAGGATCACCCAACCGATGGATATGGCACAAAAGCTGAACCAGGCGGTGAGGGGAAGGTGCACGGGAATGTTCCGGTAATCGGTATTTGCCAGCAATAACTCCCTGCGCAAGCTCAGAAACAGGGCCCAGGCGATCAGCGCAGCAAGGGCATCTGAAAGCATGTACCACCAGGTTTCTATTTTTTTAGAGAATCGCATGGGTAGGGGCTGCATCCCCCGGCGGCCGCCGGGCAATTCAGGGAGCATAGGGTTTATTGATCTTGGACAATATCTGGTGAGCGATGTCCATGGCCTGGAATCCATCTATGGCGCTCACTTCGACAGGTTTATTGGATATAATGGCATCCCGGAAGCTTTCCAGCTCCATGGCAATGGCATTGGTGTCCTTTACGATAGGATTTGCCAGCGCAATGGTTTTTTTACCGTTCCCGGTGTCTATTTCAAAGGTAAACAATCCCTCGTCTCCTGTAGGGGATTTTAATTTAATGATTTCGGCCCGTTTATCCAGGAAATCTATGCTGATATAGGCATCCTTCTGGAACAGGCGCATCTTGCGCATCTTTTTCAGGGAAATCCTGCTGGAAGTAAGGTTTGCCACGCATCCGTTGTGAAATTCGATCCGCACATTGGCGATATCCGGGGCATCGCTGAGGACCTGGACCCCGCTGGCCGAGATCCGGCTTACCGTAGATTTTACGATGCTCAGGATGATGTCGATATCGTGGATCATCAGGTCCAGGATGACGCTCACATCGGTACCCCTGGGGCTGAACTGGCTCAGCCGGTGCACTTCGATGAACATCGGATGGAGCGGGTAACCTTTAAGGGAAAGGAAGGCCGGGTTGAACCGCTCTACATGGCCTACCTGGAACTTCACGCTCGCTTCGGTGAGCAGCTTGAGCAGGGAGGTAGCCTCTTCCATGGAATTGGTCATGGGCTTCTCCACGAAAACATGCCGGCCCGCCCGGACCGCCTGCTGGCAAAGGTCGAAATGCTGCGAGGTGGGGGCGACGATGTCCACCGCGTCGGATTGCTCGAGCAGTTCCTGAGGGTCCCTGAACCTCCGGATTGCGAACCGGGAAACCGCCTGGGCGGCCGCCTCATCATCCGGATCATAAAAACCGGAGATTACCAAATCCGGGATGGAAACCAGCTGGCCCAGATGGATCTTTCCCAGGTGGCCTACTCCGAAAACCCCGATCTTGACCATTGAAGATGATTCTCTTGAAGGAAACAGGGTAAAATTAACGAAGCCGGGTCATTGTCCCCCTATAAAAGACCCTGGTCGGCGAAACTGAAATACCCTTCCCGGGACACGATGATATGATCCACCACGTTGATATCCAAAAGTTTCCCAGCTTCCCTGAGCTTGCGGGTGAGGATCAGGTCAGCCTCGCTGGGTTTTAGGCTCCCGGAAGGATGGTTATGGCAGAGCACCAGGGAGGCCGCTCCCTGGTCGAGGGCTTTTTTGAACAGGATCCTGGGGTCCACCACAGTCCCGCTGATACCGCCCTTGCTGATCAGTTCCATATGATTCACTCTCCCGGCATGGTTGAGGAAAAGCATGCCAAAAGACTCATGGGGCTGATCGGCGAAAACAGGTTCCAGGATGGCAGCGGCGTCCCGGCTGGACCGGATCATGGGTTTGGAGTCCGCGCTGAGGGCTCGGCTCCGTTTGCCGATTTCCAGGGCGGCCCGGATCGCCACGGCCTTGGCTGAACCGATCCCCTTGATTTTCATTAATTTACTGATACTTACCTGGCCGACGTCCTGCCAGTCGCGGTTGCCCAGGTTCAGGACCTCCCGAGCCAGGTCGATCGCCGAACGGCTGCCGCAGCCGGTGCCGATGATCAGGGCAAGCAATTCCGAATCACTCAGGTGCTCCACCCCGGAACGAATCATTTTTTCCCGGGGGCGGTCCCCGGAAGCCCAGGACTTGATTCCCCTTTCCCGCCGGCCCCTGGAAACCGGGGCCCCTCTGCCCTGACCCTCAGTTGTTTCCGCCATCCTCTTTTTTGATTCAAAGTTAAACCATGCGGGCTATGGCTTCTGGGAGAAATCCCCCATGATGGGTCTGGTCGGGGTGATTTGGGCTCGCCGGGGGGGCATTATCATGGGGCAGATTTATCCGGGAAAATGGTCCCAAAGGCTTAATTTTGCTGCTCCTTTCAGCCCCCATGCACTCTTCAGTCAAAATATTTTCCGGGAATTGCTCCAGGTACCTGGCCGACAAGATCGCCACCATTTATGGGACCAACCTGGGCAAAAGCCTGATCCAGCATTTCAGCGACGGGGAATTTCAACCCGTTTTCCTGGAAAGCATCCGGGGGGATTACGTTTTCCTGGTGCAAAGCACCTGCGCCCCCGCGGACAATCTCATGGAGCTGCTTTTGATGACGGACGCGGCCCGAAGGGCTTCGGCCGGATACATCACCACCGTCATCCCTTATTTCGGTTTCGCAAGGCAGGACCGGAAGGACAAGCCGAGGGTGGCCATCGGTTCCAAACTTGTGGCCAACCTTCTGGTAGCGGCAGGGGCCAACCGGGTCATTACGATGGATCTTCATGCGCCCCAGATCCAGGGCTTCTTTGATATCCCGGTGGACCATCTGGACAGCTCGGCCATTTTCATCCCCTGCATCGAAAGCCTGAATCTGGAAAATCTTACCTTCGCGTCCCCCGATGTGGGAAGCACGAACCG